>JAFNAH010000272.1 GCA_017860075.1 Acidobacteriota bacterium
TGCCGAGGAGCAGCACAAAAGGCGAGCGCAGGTCAGCCCTGAAGTACTCCTGGCCCAGGTGAGCGTCGGTTCGATATACGTGCAGCCGGTTCTCTCCGGCGAAGGCGAGAACCTCGGCCGCCGTGACGCCCTCTGCCACTGCAAGCCTGAAGAAGGCGCCCGCGCTGGCGCGGACCGCTTTCGGGTTTCTCGGCGAGACCGTGCTCGGGGTCGTGCAGAGGAGCGGGAAACCGGCGGCTGCCGCGGTGCGGATCAGCGTGCCGAGATTCCCGGGATCCTGCAGCCCGCACGCGCACAGGATGCCGACCCCGGGCCCGCGGGAAAGATTCGCCAACCCGGTTACCGGAACTCGCACCAGGGCGACGGCGCCCTGGGGCTCCAGCACGGAAGAGACGGAACCGAGCACTTTCGCACCGGCGCGGTACATCCTGACGCCGGCTGTCGACCAGGCTTCGATCAGAGCACGTTCCCGCGGCGTCGCCCCGAACCCCTCTGCAATCATGGCAGCGGTGATCGTATGCCCGGAAGCGGTTGCTTCCTCGAGCACGCGAAGGCCCTCGGCAAGTACAAGATCCGGGGGAGCTCTGCGCGACCGCGACGCGACGAGGCGCGCTATTTTCAGCAGGGGATTCTGCGCGCTGGAGAGGTCGATCACGGTCGTTGGCATCTATTGGGTGTATGCGATTTCGGAGGCTGCTTTGGACGAATGAAGGCTGCCCCAGACGACACGCTCGACCCGGAAGGTCCCGCACGTTAACAGGGCACGGGCCAGTTCGCTGGCCTGCGCGTCCGAGGCGGGTGTGTCGGCCTTGTTGATGAAGGGGATGATGCGCACGCCTGGCGGGCAGTCCTTGCAGACGCCCTGCGGATGCAGCAGGAGGCGCGCGGCGAGTTCCGGCGTGATAATCTCACCCGCCTTCAGAGAAAACCGCGCTTCGGCCATCTCCCAGCGGAACAGGCTTTCCGGCCCCAGCAGTTGCCCGATGCAGTCCAGCCCGATCACAGGGACCAGGTAGCGTGCTCCTTCCATCAGAACCGGTTCTCCGTCGCGGGGCATTTTGAGCGACATGCTGCGTGCCCCGTCCGCCTCGTTCAAAATCAGCGGATAGAGGTCTCCGTCAAGCCTGGCCGCGAAAGCAGGCGAAACACCTTGCAGGAGATCCGGGCGAAGCCCGCGCCTTGTAACAACCAGATTGCACTGGTCAGGTCTCTGCATCCTTCCGATCTGATCGACGATCAGTGCGAGCATTTCCATGTCGTCGCATGCGAGCATCATCATCCCCGGGAACGGATCCGGCGGGTGGATCCGGGTGGTCGTAGTATAGACAACGGGAATTGCCCCGCTGTACTCGTGCAGGAGGGTGAGGATGAGCCCGGTCTTGCCGCCGCCCCCGACAAAATTGACCACCGCCGGCAGTTCGAAACCGAATTGTTCTTTGAACAAGTTCAAACCTCGCGGCTCATCCGCTGTGACCGTTCTTGCCGGCCTTTTCCCGATTGGGGCAGTTCCAGGTCCGGCGAACGACGTATGGTGTCTTGCCCTGTGACTCGTAGTAGGTCCTGACCAGGAGTTCGGCGACCAGGCCCATGAGGATGAACTGAATCCCAAGCAGGAACAGGAACACCGCCAGCAGCAACAGCGGGTTCCGGTTTGCCTTGACACCGCCGATGAACTTGTCGAGCAGCGTCCAGCCCGCGAAGAAGACCCCGGCCAGGCAGGACAGGAGGCCGGCGCCGCCGAAGAGATACATCGGTTTGGTGGAAAAGCTGCCCATCAACTTGACGGTGATGAGGTCCAGCAGGACTTTGAACGTTCTGCTCAGACCGTATTTGCTGGTACCGCGGGTGCGAGGGTGGTGCTTTACCGGAATTTCCACGACCCTGGCGCCGACCCACGCGGCGTGAATCGGAATCAGGCGATGCATCTCCCCATAGAGACGGAAGTGATCGAACAACTCGCGCCGGTACCCCTTCAGGGTGCAGCCGTAATCGTGGAGGGGTACGCCGCTGATGAGTGATATAAGACGGTTCGCGACCGCAGAGGGCATCCGGCGCGTCAACCAGGGGTCCTTCCTGTCCTTGCGCCAGCAGCTCACCACGTCATATCCCTCGTGGAGCTTCGACAGGACGGCGGGTATGTCCGACGGGTCGTTCTGGTTGTCCGCATCGATGGCGATGACGATGTCGCCGGTCGCGTAATCGAATCCCGCGGCCATGGCAGCCGTCTGGCCGAAATTCCGCCGGAACTGGACGAGCTTCAGACGGGGGCGCTCGCCTGCAAGTGAAGCCAGGAAATCTCCGCTGCCGTCCAGGCTCCCGTCGTCGATGAAGATCAACTCGTAGTCGCCACCGGTCGAGTCGAGCACTCCCGTCAGCGTGGAGGCGAGGATCTCGAGGTTCTCTCGCTCGTTGTAAACGGGAATAATGACGGAGATCTTCTCGCTCATGAAAGATCAGTCTCGAGCCTTGCCATCTGTTCGAGGTCTGCCCGGCTACGGAAAAAGATGTATACCACGCCGCCCGGGATGGCAGACAGCACTATGATGGCCGACGAAACCAGGCCGAGCGCAATGCCGGATTCGCGGTCGACTCCAATGGCGCTGAACAGCGCGACAAAGGCGTACTCGCGCAGGCCCATCCCGTTCAGGCTGATCGGAATCATCGAGATGAGCGTGATCACCGGCACGAAGACCAGGAAGTACGGGAATGGGACTCCGATCCGGAGCCCGATCGCGGTGATCCACACCACCGCGATCACGAATAGCTGGTTGACGAGCGAAATCACGAGCGACATCGCCAGTACGCCACGGTGCCTCGCGATTGTCTGGAACACACCGGAGATCGTGTCGACCCTGCCGGCGAGACCGTTGAATCGCAAGCCGCGGAGAAAGTTCACGAAGATCCTGTGGAGCCGCGGGGCGAAGATGATGCCATTCGCGACAATGAAGGCCAGAAAGGCGCTCCAGATGATGAGGGACACCGGTATGCCATCCAGCCTCACGGGGTGGATCATGGTCGCGGTCACGGCGATCAGCATCATCGCGAGCATGCCCGTGTCCCGGTCGAGAAAAGTCGCCGCGAAGCTCTCCGCAAACCGTCGTGAGGGCTTGCCCGCGTAATACATTTTCACTACGTCGCCACCGACCACGGTGGGAAACGTGAGATTGAAAAAGAGTCCTATGCAGTAGATCCCCAGCAGTCTCGCCACCGAAGCCACGGGCATAAGCGGCCGCATGAGCATGCGCCAGCGGAAAACGCACATGGAATGGCCGATCCAGAGGATGCAGAAGCTGAAGATCAGGACATCGTACCGTGCGTGCTTCAGAGTCGCCGCGAACTCAGGGAAATCCACCTTGCGGAAGAGGAGATAGAACAGGAGCGCGGTTACGACAGTCTTGAGAATTGCGATCAGCACGCTCTTCATGGTGCCTCGCGCCTGTCGGCGGCTGCCCCGTAATCCACAGGCTGGTTGGAAACGAGCACGAGCTCACGATCCATGCGGCTCTTCTCATCCTTCAGATCGCGGATGCGCGAGACGAGTTGCGGGCGGCGATCCAGCACGTGCAATACCAGCCTGCGCTCATTTACGAAATAGTTGCGGTCTGACGCGCTCATGATGCAGAAGACCCGCTTCGGTGATTGAAAGATCCGGACCATCTTTTCGGGCTTCCATTCCTCGAAAATCGGCCGCCTGAGGTAGAAGAGCATGCTCGGGGCGGCGGCGCGATAGTACCCCACTTCGTCCCCGGGTGAAAGTTCGGGCCGAAGGCCTGCGCAGAGACTCCTGATCGGCCGGAACGGTTCGACTGCGGCGAGATAGAACGCGGGCACAGCCAGCAGGAGAAGCCACCAGCAGGAGGCCAGCACCAGGATGGCGCGCCCCGCGCCCCGCGTGGCGGTGCAATATGCCAGCGCGGCCGCGCAAGTCAGCAGGACAGCAGACGGGCCGAAGCGCAA
>JAFNAH010000273.1 GCA_017860075.1 Acidobacteriota bacterium
GAGGATCACGGACCGCGGTCCCTTTGTCGAAGGGAGACTCATTGACCTGTCACGTGCCGCCGCGCGCGTCCTGGGATTCCAGCGAGCCGGGCTCGAGCGGGTACGAGTCGAAGTGCTCTCGGGGACCGCAACGTCCCCCGCATCTGACTGAACGGCGCCCCGGTCAGCTCATCGCCCCTGCGGCTGGTCCGAGGCCCGCGGCACGGGGTCCTCTCTTGACCCTTGTGTCACGGGCTTCAGCGTGAGATCTGCTTCCGCTTCCGCGGGACCGATACATACTCGTACCCCATGGTGAGGCTGTCCCTCTGCGGGCTTCAGCACGCGTCACAGGATCCATACTTCAACCATCAGCCTCACGCAGGGCCTTGGGGTCGCGGGGTAATTGAATGTCCACTTCACACAGCACTGCACGGGTGTATATTTAATACAAAACGGGTGTAAGGAACTGTAGTGGGATTGGGTGGCCTCGCGCCATCGTAACCAAGGGGGGACAACTATGTCCGGAGTGTCTACTGACCAGCTTCGAGGTCGTATTCGCGGTCAACTCATCCAGCCCTCGGATGAGGCATATGACCAGGCCCGCAGAGTCTACAACGCGATGATCGACAAGCGGCCGGGTCTTATCGTCGTGTGTGCTGACGTAGCGGATGTCATCGCGGCAATCGACTATGCCCGCGAAAACCGGATGCTTGTAGCGATCCGCGGCGGAGGCCACAACGGCGGTGGCCTGGGTACTTGTGACGGGGGGATTGTCATCGACCTGTCGAGGATGAAAGGTGTTCGAGTCGACCCGACGGCGCACACCGCTCGCGTCGGAGGAGGATGTACATGGGGCGAAGTGGATCACGCCACGCATGCCTTCGGCATGGCAGTACCGACCGGCACCATCTCCACAACCGGTGTCGGCGGGCTCACCCTGGGAGGCGGCATCGGCCACTTGAGCCGCAAACACGGGCTGACCATCGACAACCTCCTCTCCGCAGATGTGGTTCTCGCCGACGGCCGCCTCGTGGTTGCCAGCAGCGATCGCAACGAGGATCTCTACTGGGCGCTGCGCGGCGGCGGCGGCAACTTCGGGGTCGTGACCTCCTTCCTGTTCCGCCTTCAGCCGGTCAAGACAGTATATGCCGGTCCCACTTTCTGGCCTCTCGAGCAGGCCGACGGCGTCATGAAACTCTATCGCGAGTTCATCAATGATGCGCCGGAAGATGTCAACGGCTTCTTCGCGTTTCTAACCGTCCCGCCCGCACCGATGTTCCCGGAGCACCTGCACGGCAGGAAGGTGTGCGGCATCGTGTGGTGCTGCACCGGGTCCGTCAGCGAAGCGGAAAAGAGACTCGAGCCGGTAAGGCAATTCGGGAAACCCGTCTTCGATCATGTCGGCACGATGCCCCATCCTGCCCTGCAGTCTATCTTCGACCCGCTCTATCCGCCCGGCCTGCAATGGTACTGGAGGGCCGATTTCGTCAAGGAGCTGAGCGACCAAGCCGTCGAGTTGCACGTGGAGCATGCGTCCCGCCTGCCCACCATGCATTCCACGATGCACCTCTACCCGGTCGACGGGGCGGTGCAGCGGGTCTGCAGGAGCGAGACCGCTTTCAGCTACCGGGACGTAACCTGGGCCGAGGTCATCGTGGGAGTGGATCCGGACCCTGCAAACAAAGACAGGATCACCGCCTGGGCGAAAGAGTACTGGGATGCGCTGCACCCCTACTCCGCAGGCGGGGCCTACGTGAACTTCATGATGGAGGAGGGCCAGGATCGTGTTCGGGCCACGTACCGCGACAACTACCAGCGCCTGGCGATGGTAAAGAAGAAGTATGACCCGACGAACTTCTTCCGGGTGAACCAGAATATTCACCCGGCCTCCTAGCGGGAGGCTGCGTGCGGTTGCGCGCCTGCGAGTCCCGGGCGGGTCGCCGGACCCGGCCTGCAGAGGAACAGGCTCGGTTCCTCAGTGGTACTTGATGACGACGAGAGTGAGGTCGTCGGTCTGCTCGGCCATGTTGCGCCGGTCAAGGAGGATCGTCTCGCAGATCTCCCTGGTCGTTCCGTCCCTGGCGCGGGAAACGCTTCTCTCCAACTCCTGCTGCCTGTATGGAGAAAGCTGATCGAGGAGCCCGTCTGTGTACAGGAGCAGCACATCGCCCTGGCCCATCAGGTTGAGGTTATTCACCGTGTACCGCTTCTTGTATCCCAGGGCTCTCTGGTACCGTTTGGCGTCCGCCTGGTCTTCCCCCGGCTGTAGCCCGATGGGCGGAAAACTGACGAGCCGATCCTCGGTGATGTCGACGAAACGGTCGAACTCACGCGAAAATACGAGCGGCGAGGGGTGGCCCGCGCTGACGAAGCTGAACCTGCCCGTGTTCGAGATCTCGCCGTATATCAGCGTGATGAAACTTGCCGCGTCGCGGTCTGCCGCCAGGTTGCGCAGGGTGGCTGACTTGCAGAACCGTGTGTTGATCTGCTCGAAGAGGCGGGTGGTGATCTGCCCGTGCATGTCCATTTCGTACAGCGCGCCGGTATGAAATGCCTGGTGCAGCATCAGAGCGCGGGCGGCATCGGTAAAGTCGTGCCCGGCGACATCGGCGACCAGGACGCCGGCCTTGCGTTTCAACCGCTGGAGAGTCTGCGCCACACCCGTGTGTCCCCGGGAGAGTGCGCGCCGGATGCGCGCGTCCAGGTCAAATCGGTCCTGGAAGTTGATATAGGTGACGAGGTCTCCACCGGCGACGCCGTTCAGAGGCAGCGTGACGCCGTACACGTCTATGCCCGGTATGTGCGGGATGGCTCCCGCCGCCGGCATGAGGCGCTGTGAGAGGTATTGCGCGCCGCGTTGTAGTTCTTCCGCAAGATCGAAGGAACGATCTCCCATTGTTGTTTGTCCTCTACTGGCTCAGAACCAGGGATAGCGGCAGGCGGACGGTCAGATTCCTGCCGGGAGCGACGTGGAGGTTTTTGATCTCCATCTCGATTTCGACGCGCTGCCTGCCCGCCGGGGCATTGGCGGCCGCCGAGAGCGGACCCTCGATGGCCTTTTGCCCCGGCAGCAGCACATCTCCCTGCACGCCCAGGAGCCAGTCCGGGCCCTTGCCGATGTGCAGGCGGAAGGGAATCGCGGAATCGTTGCGCAGGCGGACACCCACGGGAGGACCGCCGGGTTTCAGATCCCGCTCCTTGCCTTCCACCTTGACTGCTGCTTCCCACAGCATTTTCAGCAGCGACTCGTCTCCCCAGACCTCGCCTCCCATCCACGCAGCCGTGCGGCGCGCGGACAAGGCCTCGCGGATGCCTGCCCGATCCGCGGTCCGTGCAAATACGAGTGTGATGGGACGAAGGCCCCCCGCGCATGCCTGGGGCACCGGTTCGTGTGCATCGCTGTTGGCCAGGATGGTCAGTTTCTTCTCCTCCACCCACCGGTATGCCTCCGGGTAGAAGCTGTTGCCGTTAACCAGCTCCATGCCTTGTATCAGCTTCGCGTTGTAGGCATCCGCGATGAGAGGGAACCACTCGGCCGGCTGTTTCCAGCCGGGATGGTTCCAGAAAACGAAAGCGTCCTGGCTGCGGGCCTTCTGCAGCGTCTCAATGAGCTTGCCGCCACGGAGGGAATGCGAATCCGTGATGAAAAGAGCGTTGCAGTGGAGGTCGTCCTCCCCGACCTCGATACCGGGAATCAGGATGATTCCCAGGGTCTCTGCCGCGGGCAGCGCCAGTTCATACGCGCGCGCCGGATCGTTCTTCACATCGTCGCTGTGAGGATTGTAGTCGGAGTGATCCGCGAACGAGATGGCGTCCAACCCATCGCGCCAGGCCTCCGTGATTCGCGTTGTCGGCCAGACATCACCGTCCGAGAAGACTGTGTGCAGGTGGAAGTCACACTTCAGCGTCCTGTAGCCCGGTATGTCAGGGACAGGAAGGAGTTCACGCGTCTGGGCGAAGCCTGTCATGTCAACGCCATGATCGCGCAGACGAGCGATGCACAGCCTGCTGTGCGGATTCCAGTCATCAGCTTCTTCATCAGTCACCTCCACCTCGAACGATTGCCTGACTCTCGCTTATTGTCGCATTGTCTGAGCCAAATTTCTCTCGTTATCAGATATAGCGCCCTCGAGCCGCACCATCAGTCCACCCAATGGAGCGCATCCCGAATCACGGTCGAGCGGGATTTCGATTTCGTCGCGTATCTCACGGGAGGAGTTTACCGGGAATGGCAGGAGCATTGAGTATCAAGTGTGCGGCGAACGAGTCGTTTGGTGCCGCCCCGTATCGACGGACCGGCGCGAGGCGGGAAGAGTTCAGGAAGCCGAATGGCCGTGGTAAGATCCCCTGTCCTGACAGCGTTGCGAGCGCAGAATTGCCGCATGTGATGCGCATCAGTCGGAAGAAGTGACGTATGCTGCGCTTGAAGCCAGAATTTGCGGTCCTTGTGCTGGTTGCGGCTGTGCAT
>JAFNAH010000014.1 GCA_017860075.1 Acidobacteriota bacterium
TGAATAATGTTCTCCGCCCCCAAACGCTCGTTGATCACCGGAGCCGAAGTGACCTGACGGTCGAGCACTATGGCGAGCCGGTCACCGATGTGCTGCTCGCTGGCCCGCGAGATCAGGTCGGCTCCTTCGGAATTGAGATAGAACCCGATCGCGGGCGCGCCATTGGAATCCTGCGACCGTCGAGCACTCTTCAGATGCTTGCCGGTGATAGTCGGTACGCTGCTGACCACCATGTACTCGACCCTTTGATCCTCCTGGCGATCGTCGCGGTAAGGGAGAATCTCGTATCCGTCGGGGATCTTCCCGCCGTTGGCCTGAACAGCGGCCTCGATGCTCGAGAAGGGTCCGCCCTGTTCTCTCTTGACCAAACGCAGTTCCAGCTGCGCTGTATTCTGAATGAGTTCTTTTACTCTCTCGGGGTCGTCGATTCCCGGCAGTTCGACGATGATCTGGTCCTGCACCTCCTTGCCGCTTCCCCCGTAAATCTGCAGTGTAGGCTCGGTGACACCCAGAGCGTTCACACGCCGATCAAGGGTTTCGAGTGCCTGACGGACGGTTGATTCCTGCAGGTCACGCAGGTAAGGTCCGAGGAAGCTGAGGGAGTAGTTGGACTTGCTCTCGCTGACGGAGCTGCGCACCGAGTATTTCCGGCTGAAGTTCGCGGTGAGCAGTTCCCGGACCTCTTTGTCTCGCGAGGAGTCTACCTGGTCGATCTCGACCGTCTGCCCCGGGCCCTTCCTGGCCGTGGCGAACGGGATGTTGCGCGTCTTGAGATCCTGTGCGATCCTCTCCGCGTCCTGAGCCAGTTCGGCGTTCAACGCATCGTCTGTGACAACCTGCAGGACGAGGTGGATCCCTCCTTTGAGGTCCAGCCCCAGAGGCATCCGGGAGAACCAGGGTTGGCCCTGTCCGCGCGGGCTCACGAAAAAGTAAATGCACACCAGATAGATGGATGCAATCAGCAGAAGCTTCCATTTCAGGTTTCTTTGCATGACAGTACCTTAGCTGCGAGTTCCCGTTGTCTCGATCCTTCGATGAGTCATCTTCGATTTGGAAACGCGGTCAGGGCTAGCTACCTTGGGATTCGTCTGGAGACTGCAGTCCGGCGACGGCATTCTTGGAGATCTCGATCTTGACCTGGTCGGCGATTTTGAGGATGAGGGTCTTCTCCTTGACACCGGCTACCACGCCGTAGATGCCGGAGTTGGTGATCACCTTGTCGCCGTTCTTGAGCATGCCGATCATGGTATCCAGCTTCTTCTGCCTCTTGCGCATGGGCATGAATATAAGTACATAAAATATGACACCGATGATGAGGATCGGCGCGAACTGCATCAGTATGTCAGGCGTCCCTGTCTGCTGCGCAAAAATCGTCTGAAGCAAAGTCGTTTTCACTGGAATTGCCCCGCCACTGCCCGCCCGATCCTGCGCCCGGCAAACAACACCGCGTCGGGGTGCACAGAAACCCCTGAGCCGGACTCACTCGGGCCATTTCTCCATACCGGCCAGCAACTTACCATATGATTTAAAAGCGATAGACTCCCTTATTTTGCACATCATGTCAAGATAAAAGGATACGTTGTGCATCGTGTTCAGGACCGCCGAAAGATATTCTCCCGACATGTACAAGTGCCGCAGGTACGCCCTCGTGTAGCGCCGGCAGGTCAGACACGAGCAGGCCGGGTCAGGCGGCCGTCGATCGTCGGCGCAGGCCGCATTCTTAATGAGTACCCTGCCCTCGCTCGTGAACAGGCACCCGTTGCGTGCATTGCGGGTGGGCAGCACGCAATCAAACATATCCACTCCCAACGCCACGGCGCGGACAATGTCCCTCGGTGTCCCGACTCCCATCAGGTACCGCGGCCGGTCCGCCGGCAGCAGAGGCAACGTGGCTTCGAGCACTTCCCACATCGCGCTCTTTGGCTCGCCCACGCTCAAACCGCCCACCGCGAAGCCATCCGGGCAAAGCGCCGTCAGCGCCCCGACCGAGCGTGCGCGCAGGTCCGGATAGACGCCCCCCTGGACAATCCCGAACAGCGCATTCGATCCGACGCTGCCGGCCTGCCAGCGACTGACACAGCGACCGGCCCACCGCATCGAGAGCTCCATGGACTTCTCAGCATCCGCGCGGCTGCAGGGATAGGGGGTGCAGTCATCCAGGACCATGGCTATGTCGCTCCCGAGCACCCGCTGGATGTCTATCACTTTTTCGGGCGTGAGAAAGTGGGAGCTGCCGTCGAGATGAGACCGGAAACTCACTCCCTCTTCCGAGATCTTCCTGAGGTCGCGATGGCTGAAGACCTGGTAGCCCCCGCTGTCGGTCAATACCGCGCGCTGCCAGGACATAAACCGGTGCAGTCCGCCGAGCCGCTCGACCCGTTCCGGCCCCGGGCGCAGGTATAGATGGTAGGTGTTTGCCAGTATGATCCCGGCGCCGAGCGACTCCAGCCACTCGTGGGGCAGTGCTTTGACGGTGCCGGCAGTACCCACCGGCATGAACACCGGAGTCGGGATCTCTCCATGACTGGTGCGCAAGGTACCGAGACGCGCACCTGTAGAAGCATCCCGGGCTTTCACCTCGAAGGAGAAGTCAGTTGGCATATCGCTCCAGCGGAGAAGGTCGCACTCCCGCTTCGTGCGGCGCCGGCACCCACCGCCGCGATGCCCGGCGGCTGACGCCCCGATGCTGATCAGGTATATTGACGTTGATGCGATTCGGTATCATCGGCTCACGACTCGCGGGCGCCTATCTCGGCCTTCTCCTGAGGCAGGCCGGACATGAAGTCCTGCTGTTCGACAATTCCGCCGGCAGGGAGAAGCCATGTGGCGGAGGCGTCACACCCAAAGCTCTGCGCACAATCCCCTGGCTCGCTGACCGTCGCCTTCCCCACACGGTAGTGGACACTCTCCGCCTGCTCACACGACGCGGCGAAGGGGCGGACATGAGGCTGGTCAACCCGATCCACGTCTTTTCCCGCTCCACGCTGGACGCCGCCCTGCGAGAGGACGCCATCGCCGCCGGCGCTCGCTTCTTCCCGCTGAGGGCCTCGCGCTTCACAGCCGAAAACCGGAAATGGACCATCTTCGCCGAAGGCAGCGCCTTCGAGGTGGACTTCATCGCGGGCGCCGACGGCGCCACCAGCTCGGTGCGGGCCGCGGTTGCATCGAGGTACGCCGTTTCCGACCTCTCTCTCGCGCTGGGCTACTACCTCCCCGGCATCCACCATCAGAACTCCGTGATCGCGGCCTTCCAGGAGCCCGGGTTCCAAGGATACCTCTGGTCCTTTCCGCGTGTCGATCATTCCTCGGTGGGAATCATGAGATGGCTCCCCCACGCCGAGGCCACGGATCTCCGCGAGCGTGTCGCGCGCTTCATCGACTCGCACGTTCCCGGCCCTTCGTCGGCCAAGACGTTCTACGCCGCGACGATCCCCAGCCTGAGCGTCGCCAGCCTGCGCGCCCAGCGTGTGTGCGGGCCCGGTTGGGCCCTCCTGGGAGATGCCGCCGGTTTCGCCGACGCCATCACGGGCGAGGGGATCTTCTACGCGCTTCGCTCGGCTGAGCTGCTGGCCCAGGCCATTAAGGCCGGCCGCCCTGCGGACTACGAACAGGCCTGGAGACGCGATTTCGGCCGCGACCTGCTGCGTGCAGCGTCGCTGCGGGAACGCTTCTACGGATCAGGGCGCCGCGGCGGCAGCGCGGTGGAACGGGCTGTTCGGCTCACCGGGCGGAGCCGCACCGTGGCGCAGCTCGCGAACGCGCTCATTTCCGGCGACGTGAGCTATGACAGGTTCCTGACCATGCTGCTCGTGAAGAGCCCCTGGATCTTCCGGGAGTATTTACAGCGCAGCGACAGCTAGACGAATGTTGAGGGCTTGGACAAGGACGGCATCCAGAGCAGCGACTCGCTGTCTGCCAGGAAGAGATCGTCACCGGAAAGCGCCACGCCTACCAGTGTCGGCCCCGCCGCGTAATGTCTGATTTCAGCCGATCCCGGCGAGTACCCGAACAAACCCTTCCTGCCCTCATACGACGACGCGATCAACAGATCGCCGCCGGGCGTGACGGCCATTCCCTGAGGGCGCGCCAGGCCGCCCAACACCGCCTCCACCACTCCCCCGGAGGAGATCCTGTAGAGCCTGTCTCTCACCGCGAGTGTCGGCCCCGTCACATAGACCGAGTCATTCGAATCAATAGCCAGATGATAGGCGGAAACACTCGGCTCGAGACTGGCGAAGTCCGCCTTGTCGCCCGTAGCATCTATCCGGACAACCCGCCCGCTCCTGTCACCGACGTAGAGGTTGCCCCGCGAATCGAAGGCAATCCCGCAGGCAATTCCGAGATCCTCTGCCACCACATCAAGTCGCTCGAAGTCGGTGTATCGATAGACGACACCGTCGTGCCGGCTGGATATGTAAAGCTGCCCGTCGGGGCCGAACGCAAGACCGGTAGGGTTCATGATCTCACAGGCGAACGGCGATTTCTCTCCCTCGCGGGTCACACGCACGAGTGGTTCGGTGATCTGCTGTCCCCGGCTGCCGCTGATGGTCGTGATAATGCTGCCGTCGGGCGCGACCACCGGATTCGTTACCGGGTGCAGCCCGGATGCCAGGGTGAGCGCAACCGTGAATGGAAAAACCGCGGAGCTCTCTCCATCCGACAGCAGGCGCACGCCAGGCCCCCGGGCCTCCCGTGGAATCCTGGCGACTACGAGCTCATCGGACGCCGAGATTATGTCCGCCGCAGCGTCGCCGAACTTCACCATCGAGCGGGAAGGGAGATCCGGCTTGAAAGCGCGACACCGGATCGCAACTTCACCTCCGGGTACTCCCAGGCGGGGGGTCACGTCGACAATCAAGGGGCGTTTCGATGACATTGGCTACGAATTATGTCATCGCCCCGACGAGGTTACAAGCGGACGGGAGGGGTCCCTGTCCGCCGATGCGGCGCCGCGCCGCTCCCTGCCCGCGGTTCCGGGGCGCGAGGGCCCGGATTGACACGACCTGCGCCCGAAAATATGATTATTAGTTTTCCGAGAGGCGCCGCAACCCGGCAGGGAGGAACACCAATTGGGAGTCGAAGCCCAGGACGCGATCACCGTGATCGGGGCTCGTGTGCACAACCTGAAGAACATTACGGTTGCCCTGCCCCTGAACGCCCTGACCGTTATCACCGGTGTTTCGGGTAGCGGCAAGAGCAGCCTGGCATTTGACACCCTGTACGCAGAAGGCCAGCGACGCTACGTCGCTTCCCTCTCGGCTTACGCCCGCCAGTTCCTCGAACGCATCGACCGGCCGGATGTGGATGACATCATCGGGATCTGCCCGGCACTTGCCATTCGGCAGAAGACGTACACCAGAAACCCGCGATCCACCGTCGGAACGGTGACCGAAATCAGTGACTACCTCAGGCTCCTGTATGCGCGCATCGGCATTACGCGTTGCCACGCCTGCGGCCGGATCGTGAGCAAGGACACCCCGGAAGAGGTTGCCGATTTCGTGCTTTCCCTGCCCGAAGGCACGCGGTTGTACCTCTGCATCCCGCTCCGGCTCGATGACGGCGCAGCAGCAGGCAAGCCCGGACGCGCGCGTCCCGCCGGTGGACGCAGGGCCGCCCCTGCTTCCCGCGCCGCCCGTTCAACTGCCGAAAGACTCGCGATGATCCTCCCGGGTCTCCGGCAACAGGGTTTTGTCCGCTTGCTCGTGCAGGAGAAACTCGTCGAACTTGGCGAGGCCGTTTCAGAGGTTCTGGAGAAAGGCTGCGAAGAGGTGCAGGTAGTTGTCGACCGGCTGGCCGTGAGGGCCGACATCCGCCAGCGACTGGTGGACTCGCTCGAAGTCTGCGCCAGGGAAGCCGACGGCAGGATCGAAATCGTCCTCCTTTCAGACGACCCTTCCGAGACCCGAAGGCTGCTGGAAACCAGGTTTCCGGAGGTCAGGTTCACCGATCATCCGGCCGGGATCCTGGTCAAGTTCAGCGAGAAGTTCGAGTGCCAGCTGTGCCATATTTCCTACGAGGAACCGGAGCCCCGGCTGTTCTCATTCAACAACCCCTATGGCGCCTGCTCGGAGTGTCAGGGGTTCGGCAACACCATCAACCTGGACCTCGGCCTGGTTATCCCCGACGAATCCCTGAGCCTGGCGGACGGTGCGGTTCATCCGTGGACGAAGCCGCGCTACCGCAGCTTCCAGAACCGCCTCCTGCATTTCGCCGAAAGGAACGGCATCCCGGTGGAGCAGCCATGGTCGGCCCTGCCCGACGAGGCGAAGGGCTGGATTATTCAAGGCAAGGATCAGTTCCCCGGCGTGATCGGCTTTTTCGACTACCTGGAACAGAAGAAGTACAAGATGCATGTCCGCATCTTCATCAGCCGGTATCGCGGGTATACCACCTGCAGGAGCTGCAGCGGCGAGCGGTTGCGCCGTGAGGCGCGCGACGTAATCGTAGGCGACAAGCGAATCACCGAAGTCACCGCGATGACGATCCTCGACGCAGCGCGTTTCTTCTCGAGTCTCCAGCTGTCGCCGACGGAGGCCTCGATTGCCTCCAAGATCCTGGAGGAGATAAGGCACCGGCTGGACCTCCTTGTCCGGGTCGGGCTGGAATACATCACTCTGGATCGACTCTCGTCGACCCTCTCCGGCGGCGAGTCCCAGCGCATCCAGCTGGCCACATCGCTCGGATCCATGCTCGCAGGGGCGCTGTACGTTCTGGATGAGCCGAGCGTCGGGCTGCATCCCCGCGACAGCCGGCGCCTGGTGGAGACACTCCAGAACCTCAAGGCGTTGGGCAATACGGTGGTCGTGGTGGAGCACGACCCGGAAATCATGCGCAGCGCCGACCACATCATCGATCTGGGGCCGCGGGCCGGCGAATATGGAGGCAGGCTGGTATATGAGGGGGACTATCCTGCACTCACCAAAGACCAGAACTCCCTGACAGGCAGATACCTGGGCGGCGAGCTGAGAATCCCCGTACCTGTTTTCAGACGCCGGAACAACGGGTCCTCACTCGAGATCCTCAATGCCCGAAAGCACAACCTGAAGGGTCTGAACCTCAAAATCCCGCTGGACGTGCTCGTCTGCATCACCGGCGTCAGCGGCAGCGGCAAGTCGACGCTGGTGCACGATGTGCTTTACGTTGCGTTGAAAAAGGCGAAGGGCGAGCTGAAAGACTCGGCTGCCGGCTGCGACGCTGTCCGGGGGGCCGAACGAATCGGCGATGTCATACTGGTCGACCAGTCCCCGATCGGCCGGACCCCACGATCAAATCCCGTGACCTACATCAAGGCTTTCGACGACATCCGTGCTCTTTTTGCCGAACTCAGGGAGGCTTATGCGCGCAACCTCAACGCCGGCCACTTCTCATTCAACCTCAGCGGGGGGCGGTGCGAGACATGCCAGGGGAACGGTACCATCGCGGTCGAGATGCAATTCCTGGCCGACGTGGAACTCACGTGCGAGGATTGCAAGGGAAAGAGATTCAAGCCGGCGGTCCTCGAGGTTCACTACAAAGGGAAAAACATCGCAGAAGTGCTGGACCTCACGGTTCACGAAGCCGTCGATTTCTTCGCCGGGCGCAGCCGGCTGGTCCGGAAACTCCGGTTGCTCGAGGAAATCGGCCTGGGCTACCTGAGGCTGGGCCAATCGGCTACGACACTGTCGGGAGGCGAGGCCCAGCGGATGAAGCTCGCATCCTTCATCGCACGCAAGGATGCCGGCCGCAACCTCTTTATATTCGATGAACCCACAACCGGGCTGCATTTCGATGACATCCGGAAGCTCCTGGCCGCCCTCGATAAGCTCATCAGCGCCGGCAACTCGGTGATCGTGATCGAACACAACCTCGATGTGATAAAGACCGCCGACTGGGTGATCGACCTTGGGCCCGAGGGAGGCGATGCCGGCGGGCGCATCGTCTTCGAGGGGCTCCCGGACGAAATCGCCAAGTGCGATCGGTCCTATACCGGGCGATACCTGAAGACGCATCTTTCAGCCGGCTCCTCCCATACGTCTCGAACTGCGAACGGCTCGTGAGTGCCCGGGTAGGGGCAGCCTCGGGTTTGATTGACCTTTGCAGTCAGGGTTGAGTATTATGGAGTCGGCCCCTGCAACGTTGGTGATGGCACCATTCGTTTGAGCCAACATCTATTTGAGCGGGCGCCCGGGTCGTTTCATGGTGTGCGAGCTTTTCCCGACGGGAACTAGCTTGCCTGAAGTGATTCGCAGGGTGCCCCCTTGGCCCACAAGGTTCAAATAGAAACTGCCACACGGCGGCGCGGGGGCTTTTTTGTGACCGGGAATCGTATTTGTCCCCAGCCACGACGGACATCGCATGAGAGTCCTCTTCGTAGGAGATGTTTTCGGCAAAGCCGGGCGGAGGGTCCTTGATCAGGCCTTGCGCTCCGTTGCGCTGGAGCAAAGGATCGACTTCTGCGTGGCCAACGCGGAAAACGCGGCCGGCGGGTTCGGAATCACCCCCCCCATCGCGGACGAACTGCTCTCGCTGAACATAGACCTGCTCACCAGCGGCAACCACATCTGGGACAAGCGCGCCATTTTATCCTACCTGGCAAACCAGCCGCGTTTGCTGCGCCCGCACAACTATCCCCCCGACACGCCGGGGGCCGGCATTTTCGTCGGCGACACGGCCTGCGGAGTGCGTATCGGGGTTATCAACCTGCAGGGTCGCGTTTACATGCCTCCCCTGAATTGTCCCTTCGTTACGGGGAGGGCGGCAATAGAACAGGTCCGTCGCCAGACGAACATCGTCCTGGTCGACTTCCATGCGGAGGCCAGTTCGGAGAAGCAGGCTTTTGCATGGTACGCAGACGGGCAGGTGAGCGCGGTGATCGGCACGCACACGCATGTTCAGACCGCGGACGAGAGAATTCTGCCGAAGGGTACCGCCTACATCACGGACGTGGGCATGACCGGGCCCTACGACTCGGTGATCGGGTCGATCCCGGACCTGGCGCTGGAGAGGTTCCTGACTCAGATCCCGGTGAGGCTTGAGCCTGCCAGCGGGAACGCGCGTCTGTGCGCAGTCGTGATTGAGATCGAGGAATCGACCGGGCGGGCGCTGGCGATCAATCGTTTGAACCTGCAGGTTGCCTGAGCGTGTGGCGCGGCGGTGCGGGCTCCGGATCTCCGGCCTTCCTGCCCTCAGTGTAGAAACCGGTCCAGCAGGGAGACGCATTCCAGGGACCGGCGTCCCAGGGTCTCATCGAGTTTCTGCATCTCTTCCGTCGCGCGGTGAAGATCATCCAGGAGGCTCAGCGCCGCAAGCACCGCCACCTTCAGCGTGTCTACGGCGCCGGTGGCTTCCGCCACCTCCCGCATCCGCCGGTCGAGGAGTACGCACAGGCGATGCAGTTGCTCGGGATCGCCGCTCGTTCTGAGCACGTACTCCCGATCGTAGATCTTCACACGGACGGATTCGGCCAGCGCTTCTCCCATTGCGGTTCCCCGTGACGACGAACCTGATAAGACGGCGGGCTACTTCGTCTCGAGCGTAGCCAGCAGGCTCAGGGCTTTCTCCACGCGCTCGCGGAGTTCTTCGCGCTCCTTCTGGAGGGCGGCCATGTTCTCGCTGAAGGAGTCTTCCTGAGCCTGGCGAGCCTCCAGGTCCGTCTTCAACCTGGAATTCTCCGCCCTGAGGGTTTCGTTCTCCTTGCGGATGGTCTTAAAGGCCTCAACTACACGGTAAATCTTATCCTCGAGGTGACTGAACCTCTCGATTCCGGAAGGTTCCCGCTGGGTCTTGGTTTCCACCATAGCCGCCTACCTGAGTTGAGCACCGAAAGAATTCTGTAGAAACGCTAGAACATTATCGCCGAACGATTGTATCCGGTCAATCGTGAGCGTCTTCTCGCGATCGAGAAAGACGAGGCGAAATGTCATGCTGATCTTGTCCGGGGGAATGCCAGCGCCTTCGTAGACGTCGATCAGGTCGACCTCCCTCAGGTGGTGGAGCCCCAGGCCGACGATTCCCGCCTTGACATCTTCATACCGGACGCTTCTGTCGAGCACCACGCACAGGTCTCTCTCTACCCGGGGGAACCTTGGCATGGGCTCGTAGTGCACCGGAGAAAACAGATGGGAACAGAGGCCCTCGAAGTCGATCTCTGCGAGAAACAGGGCTTGCCGAAGCTTGTACTCCTCCTGCAGAGCGGGGTGCAGCGAACCCAGCACGCCGAGCTGTTGACCGCCCACGATTAGAGATGCGGAGTCCGCAGGATTCAGCCAGGGCAACCCGGCGCCCGGAAGAACGCGGAAATCCTCGCTGCGCAAGGCTGAAAGCATACCCGCAACCGCCCCCTTCAAGTGGAAGAAATCGAACTCTTCGGAGGGATGGTGCCAGTTGAATCCCGCGAATCC
>JAFNAH010000274.1 GCA_017860075.1 Acidobacteriota bacterium
CATGCCATCCTCCTTGGCGCACAGCCCCTTCGGTGGGACTATACCATCTCGTATATCGCCGAACCACGCACACAGGGAATAGAGTCCGCGCCGGGATCCATGTTCCCCGGAACGGCCCTGCAACGCGAAACCCGGTTGCGGCTCGGTCTGATGACGCTGCGGCGAGGGTATTCTTGCAGCCTATCTTGCACGGGATGGCCGGATCGGCCGATCCCGTCATCCTGTGGTGGAGGAGCGTCGCTCGAGGAGTTTCTGCCGGGTATAGGGGATCAATCCGCCCGCGGCCATGATGGCCTGCCGTGCGGGAGGCAGGGTTTCGAGAGGGTAACGCCGGTCTGTGGTCTTGTTCAGTATCGACGTCGCGCCGATCTCAAGCTCGTCTCCCACAGACGCCTCGATCCCGGGGCAGATGACGACATGCAGCCCGAGATTGATCGCATTCTGCAGGAAGATGCGGGCGAAACTCCTGGCGACGATGACAAGATCGTGCCCCTTGAGCGTCGAGGCGGCCTGCTCGCGGGATGATCCGCAGCCAAAGTTGGAGCCGGCGAGGACGATGCTTCCCGCGGGAATCTCTTTCTTCTTCAGGCAAGAGTTGAACTCGGTGTAGTCCGCAAACGCAAACTGCGGCGTCTCGCTTGGAAGGACCGTCGCCATAAACCTGCCTGGATAGATCGCATCCGTCGAAATATCGTCGCCTACCTGGAACACAGCCTTTCCCGTGTGGACGGGACCGTGATGGGCAGGGTTCATGGCTCTTCTCCTTCTCATCTGGGATCAGTAATGACGCCGGTGATCGCGCTGGCGGCCGCCACTTCCGGCGAGCACAGGTAAACCTCGGACTTGGGGTTTCCCATCCGTCCGGGGAAGTTGCGGTTCGTGGTGGAAAGGGCAACGTCGCCGTCCGCGAGGGCACCCTGATGGACCCCCAGGCAGCAACCGCACCCCGGGTTCATGACCACCGCCCCTGCATCCACAAGGGTCGCAAGGTATCCGGCACCGAGAGACTCCCGGTAGATACGCCAGGAGGCCGGAAAAACCAGCAGCCTCACGCCCGCAGCCACCTTTCGTCCCTTGAGTATCGCCGCCGCTGCGGCCAGGTCCTCCAGACGGCCGTTGGTGCAGGATCCGATTACGATCTGGTTGACACGGACCCCCTGCACGGTGTCCACGGGCACAACGTTGTCCACCGTGTGCGGGCGTGCGATCTGGGGCGCGAGCTGCGATGCGTCGATCCGGATCACCTGGTCGTAGGCCGCGTCGGCATCGGAGGCATCCACGGCAAGAGCCTCCTTCACGCCTGCGACTTCGCGCAGGTAGCGCCCCGTCTCTTCGTCGGCAGGCACGATACCGGACGTAGCTCCGGCTTCCACGGTCATGTTGCACAGCACGAGCCTGCCCGACGTTGGCATGCTCCGGATCGTGTCGCCGTGAAATTCGATCACCTTGAAGTTCGCGCCCTGGGCGGTCAGCCTCCCGATGAGGTGCAGGATCAGGTCCTTGGCGGATACGTTGCGGGCCAGGGACCCGTTTACTTCAACCTTGATTGTCCCGGGCACTTCGAGATTGAGGACAGTCCCCAGGGCCCAGACGCTTGCCATCTCGGTCGCCCCGATCCCGAAGGAGAAGGCCCCCAGCGCGCCATGGGTTGTCGTGTGGCTGTCCGTTCCGGTAACGATCGTGCCCGGCCGCACATAGCCGTTTTCGGGCAGGATCTGATGGCAGATGCCGCCGCTGTCGCCGCGTATGTCGTGGAACTTGCTGATGCCTTGTGCCGAGACAAAATCGCGAACCTTCTTCTGGTTGGTCGCCGTCTTTGCGCTCTCTGCCGGGACGCGGTGATCGAAAATTATGGCGATACGATCGGGGGCCCACACCTTCGGCGCCAACCCCGTGCCTCGGTGGATCTCGAGGAACTGGTTGATTACCAGCGCCGCATTCTCGTGTGACATGGCAAGGTCGACCGCCGGCTCCAGTACCTCTCCCGTCGCGACCGACTTGCGCCCGCACGCGCGAGCAAGGATCTTCTGAACAATCGTCATTCCCATGATCATCCTCGTCAGCTTTCAGCGGTCTCTGATGGCTGATAGCTCCTGCTCAAAGTTTAGCAGAGATGGCGCGGGCCATGTCGATCGTCGAGTCCTTGCCGCCCATGTCGTAGGTGCGCACCTTGCCTTCGCGAATCACTTCGGCGACTGCCCCTTCGAGCCGGCCGGCCTTCTCCTTCTCTCCCAGCCATTCCAGCATCATCTTGGCGGCCAGGATCGTCGCGATGGGATTGACCTTGTACATCCCGGCATATTTCGGCGCGGAGCCGTGCGTAGGCTCGAAAACAGCCAGCTTGTCGCCGATGTTGCCGGAACAACCGAATCCCAGTCCCCCGACCATCTGGGCACAGAGATCGGAGATGATGTCTCCATAGAGGTTGGGGGCAACCAGCACGTCGTAGTTGTGGGGATTCTTGAGCAGCCACATCGTCATGGCGTCGATATTGGCGTCGTCCATCTCGATGCCCGGAAAGTCTTGCGCGACCGCCTTGGCCGTCTCCAGGAACAGGCCGTCGGTCGCCCTGACGACGTTTGCCTTGTGGACTACGGTGACCTTGCGTCGCCGGTGGGCCCGGGCGAACTCGAACGCGGCCCTGACGATCCGCTCGGAACCCTTCTGCGTGTTCACCTTGCAGGATATGGCGTACTGCCCGCCGGTGAGTCCATGGAAGGCCGCAAACGGCTTGGACAGTTGCAGGAGCAAGGAAGCCAGGTTCTCCGGAACTGGCGCAAACTCGACGCCGGCATACAGGTCTTCCGTATTCTCCCGAAAAACCACGAGGTCGATGCCGTCACGGTAGTTGAGGGAGTTGCCCGGGTAGCCTTTGCAGGGCCGGAGACAGATATACAGGTCAAACAGTTGCCGCATGCGGACTATCGGCGACCGGTAGACAAGCCCCTTGCCCCGCAGTTCGGGAGCAAGCTCGGCCTCTGCGGCTTTTCCAGGCTTGGAGGTGATGGCGCCAAAAAGCGCCGCGTCCACCCGCCGCAGCAGGTCCGTCGTGCGCTTGGGAAGCGCATCCCCCTCCTTCATCCAGAATTCCCAGCCGATGTCACCGTGAAGGAACTCCGCATCCAGGGCGAGCCGGTCGAGAATGATCCTCGCCGCCTCGAGAACATCGATGCCAATGCCATCCCCCGGAAGCCACGCAATCCTGTACTTCGCCATATCGCCCTCCCCGGCGCAAACTGCCACGTGAAAAACGCCAAAAGATACAACATGTCAGGCCAACTGCGGAGGGCAATTTCCGATCCGTTGTTCGTCTCGTTCAGGAAATACGTTCCGCCATGGGCGGTCTCGGACGGAGGCAGCCCTGTTCAGTGGACGGAACCGATCAGGCAATGAGCCGTTAGAAGAGCCGGCACTGGTGCGGTATCATCCCGCGTGATGGACTTGAGAAACCAGATCAGGAGCACCCTTTCAGCCCTGCAGGTTCGCGCCATCTCGTCGGGCTACGACCGGGAGGCCGCGGTCCTGATGCCGGTCTTTGAAAAGGATCAGGAGCCGCATTTTCTCCTCACGCTCCGCACCGAAGAAGTTGAAACCCATAAAGGTCAGATTTCGTTCCCCGGGGGAATGCGTGACGGCGATGAGAGTCTCGAGTTCACAGCACTTCGCGAAACCCGGGAGGAGATCGGGATCGACAAGGCGAGGATAGAGATCCTGGGGCGGTTCCACGATTACCTCGCGATCACGGACTACCGTGTGGTGCCGTTCGTCGGGTATGTGCAGTCACCGTTTCATGTGGTCCCCCAACCAACGGAGGTAGCGGAGGTGCTGGCGGTACCGTTCAGCATCTTCCTCGACCCGGCCCGCCTGAGGACAGAGAAGCTGATGAGGAGGGGGATGCTGATCGACGTCTACTTCTACTCCTACAA
>JAFNAH010000275.1 GCA_017860075.1 Acidobacteriota bacterium
ATTCGGAGAGTGAATGTGCTGCCTTTCCCCGGTTCGCTCTGCACCAGGACGTCGCCTCCGTGCATCTCGGCGACATTCTTCGTCAGCGACAGCCCGATCCCGCTGCCGCGGATCTTGCGGATCGTGGCGTTGCTTCCCCGGTAGAACTTATCGAAAATTTTCGACTGTTCCGCGGCCTCGATCCCAAGGCCGGCATCCTGAACCGACAGGTCGATGAATCCGTTCGTCTGCCGGATCTTCACCCCGATGAACTTCCGGTCGCCTGAGTATTTGACGGAGTTGTCGAGCAGGTTGAAAAAGGCCATGGCCACCGCGTTGGGATCGGCGTAGGTCTCAGGCACAGGCTCCACGTCGACTACCATCTGGAAACCCTCCTTTTGAACCTGGTAACGGTAGGCCTCTATATCTCTCGACAACAGCGCCGCGATGTCTACCTTCTCAAAGCCCTTCTTCCCGGCCCCGCGTTCCAGGTTCGCAAAATCGAGGAGGTTGGTCACCAGGCGGCTCATCCGGTCGCTTTCGTTGAAGATGACCTGGTAGTATTCGTCCCGCGCGACGTCGGACTTTACCCGCCCGGTGACGAGCATTTCGCTGAACATCCGGATCAGGGAGATCGGCGTCTTCAGCTCGTGGCTGACGTTGGCGATAAAATCCTCCTTCAGCTTCCTGAGCTGCTGTTCCCGGCGCGCGGCCAGCGATATCACGGCCAGGCTCAAGAGGGTCAGGAACATGCTGAGGATGATGAAAAAGAAGTTCGTTCGACGCTGCTTCGTCACATCCTGCTCGATCTCGGTGTAGTTGCGCGGGACGACCTGGAGGATCCACTTGTAGAGGGTGCTGGGGAAGCGTGTCTCGTAGTAGTACTTGCTGGCCTTGGAGAGCGGCTGGCTGTAAACCCCGTTGTTGTCAAAATCGACCACACTCACGTAGAAATCCGCCTGGAGAGGGCGCAGGTACTTGTCGAGCTGGTTGATGAGCTTGTCGACATTCATCTGGAAGCAGACCAGGTACCTCTCGCCCTTGTGGTCCTGTTTGAGAACATAGGACGCAAAGAAATAGTTGTGCACCCGCTCCTTGTGCAGGTGGTGCGTCTGATCGGGGACCAGCTGGTCGAGGTTCAGCTCAGGGAACCGAAAACTGGCACGAAAAGCGGCCAGGGAAGCCCTGGACTTGTCAGAGTACGGAGGATAGAGGGGCGTATTGCTGTCGGGTCGCAGGAAGTAGACATTCTCGACGTTCAGGTCCGCGAGTCTGATCGCCTCCACCTGCTCGGGCCATTTCGAGGGCTCGTCGACATTCACCATCTCCGAGAGAATACGGTCGTTGTCGATGATCTTCTGCTCGATACGGTCGATCGTCTGGGTAGCCAGCTTCATGTTGCTCTGGACCAGCGAGGTCTCAACCAGGTTTTCACGACCCACCGTGTAACGGTAGCTGAGATAACTCAGGGTGGCCGTCGAGATCACGATGACCGCGACCGCGGCTGCCACTGTGGTCGTGTTGTAGTACAGGCGCATCTTCATCGGAACAGTATTCTAACACTGATCTGCAGCGCCGGCCCTTCGAGACAGGCACGCGCAAAATCGTGCTCGCAGATTGCCCGGCCCCAGCCGAACCGGAGTATAATCTCCCAGCCTGGCAGCGGAGCCGGGCAATCGTACTCTGCGGATATGGATAACGAGATGCCACCCCAACAGGCTGACGGCAGGTCCACGTCATCCTTGCAGGTCCCGATAGTAGTCGGGACCTCGGTGATGCTGACATTCATCTCCTTCTGGAGAGCTGCCGCGATAGTCCTCTGTGACCTCGGCTCCTCGGCTTTCTACGTGGGCGGAATTACCGAGAGGGCGATCGGGCACGCCGCGCCCTGGTTCGTGCTGGCGATGCTGTGTTTCTCCTATGCGGTCCGCGCAGTCTACATCGAGGCCAGCGTAATGTTCGTGCGCGGCGGGGTCTACCAGCTGGTGCGCACGGCACTCGGAAACACGCTCGCGAAGAGCAGTGTCTCGGTGCTTATTTTCAACTACGCCCTGGCCGGCCCGATCAGCGGGGTCGCAGGCGCGCACTACCTGATCGGATTCATCAATGAAGCCATGGCCGCCGCCGGGAGCGCCTGGCAGATCCCGCGAGGCTGGACCGTGGTCGTTCTCGCCGCCTTGTGGACGATACTGCTATGGTGGAGGAACACGCGCGGCATACAGGACAGCAGCGACCGGGCGCTGCGGATTGTTCAGATTGTCGCGGCGGTAGCGATCGCGCTCTTCCTTGCCTGCGCATGGACGCTGTTGCGCCGGCCGGCCGAGCTGCCTCCCGGCCCATCGCCTTCAAACCTGGCTTTCTCCTCCGCGGCGCTCGGCTGGCTGGAAGGCACCAGGTGGATCAGGACGATCGGACTGCTTGGTGTCCTCGTGGCGTTCGGTCATTCCGTGCTGGCGATAGGCGGGCTGGAAACGATCGCCCAGGTGAACAGGGAGATTGCACACCCGAAGGTCGTGAACCTGAGGCGCGTCGGCCTGGTGGTTTTCCTCTTCAGCCTGGCGTTCACCTCGTTGCTCTGTTTCCTTCCGGTGATGATCATCCCCGATGCTGCGCGCCCGCACTTTCTCGACAACCTGGTCGGCGGCCTGGCAATGAACGTCGACGCTCCCTATGCGGTTCGCCTGATCCTGCATGCTCTGGTGGCCGGCGCGGGGCTCCTGATCCTGAATGCGGCCATGAACGCCTCGATCGTCGGTGCGGTCGGTGTTCTCAGCCGCGTTTCCGAGGACGGCCTGCTCTTCGGCTGGTTTCGTGAGCCGCACCGACGCTATGGCACGTCCTACAGGATCATCAACCTGGTCGCTCTCATCCAGCTCGCTGCAATCGTGCTGAGCAGGGGTGACGTTTATCTTCTGGGCAGTGCCTACGCATTCGGCGTCGCATGGACATTCGTGCTCAATACGACGTCCATCTACAAGCTCCGCAAGAAGAAGCGGGAACCAAGGGAATGGCGCGTGCCACTCAACCTCGGGGAGGGGCGTCGGGAAGTGCCGCTCGGCATCCTGCTGGTTCTCGGCGTGCTGCTTGCCGTGGCCTTGTCCAACGTGCTCACGATGAAGGTGGGAACGATAGGCGGAGCCGTCTTCACCGTCGCCATGGTCATGCTGTTCTCGGCCTCCGAGAGCAGTATCCAGAAAAGACGAGCGGGTGCACCGGCCGAGCAGTTCAACCTCATCCGGCAGGCTTCCATCGACCTGGAGACGGTCGGCGTGCGTGCTGCGCCGATCCTGGTTGCGGTGCGGGATGCGAGGGTTTTGAAACATCTCGATCTCGCCCTCTCCGAAACCGATACGGCAAAGTCCGACGTGGTCGTGATGACCGCCAGGATCATGCAGGGTACCGCGGCAGGCTATGAACAGATATTCGAAGAGCACCTGTTCACGGAGTACGAACAGGCCCTCTTCACACAGGTGGTCGCTCTTTCCGAGCGGTGCGGAAAGCCGCTCAAGCTCCTGGTTGTGCCTTCAAACAATCCCGTGTCCGCAATCGTGAACGTGGCCATCCGGCTCGGGTGCAGCCGGGTCTATCTCGGGGCCTCCGAAAAAGTTTCCACAAGCACCCAGGCCAGGATGATCGGAGAAGGCTGGGAGGAGATTGACGATCCGGACAAGACTCAATTCGAGCTGGTCGTCGTCCCGGAAAAGGGGAGGGTGCAACGGGTGCAGATCGGGGCACATGTGCCCGAGCTGGCTCCGGAGGACATAGAACTGACGCACTCAATCTGGCTCGAAATAACCGAAAACACACCCGAATCGGATCTCCATCACCGGGACGTTGTCTCATTCGCACTGCGCCACCTCAGGGAGGAAATGCGGGGACCTGAGGGAGCCAAGCTGCGCGAGGATTTCCTCAAGGCTCTCGCGAAAGAACGCACGCGGAAGGC
>JAFNAH010000276.1 GCA_017860075.1 Acidobacteriota bacterium
GACTTGGACCTGGACGTAGACTCGGGCTGCAGCGAGCGCTCAGCACGATCACAAACGCAACAACTGCGATTGTTTGCCTGGAGCAGAATTGTCTAGGTCGAAGTCCACGTCCACGACAAGGTCCAGGTCCAAGTTTTCCATGAATCCTGCTTAACTCAGTGCCATCCAACCCCGAGCTTGTATTCGCCTGGACCCTTTCTTGCTGCAGGCTGAGACCTGGCCGCGATGTGGTCGCCTCAGCCGCGGCTAGTGTCCGTGAGTGGACACCGGCCCAAGTTTTCCTTCGACTTTGCTGAACCTTGGCCATCTGAAGCCGTAAAACGCGACGAAGGCGAAGCAGAAGAGAGGCACGATGAAGCCGCGCGACATGTCGGTCTTGTCGGCTACATAGCCCATCAACTTGGGCAGAAGCGCACCACCCATGATGGCCATCACGATGAAAGCCGATGCCTTCTTCGCCCGCGCGCCGAGGCCGTGAATGCCGAGGGCAAAAATAGTGGGAAACATGATCGACATGAAGAAGTAGCTCAGAAAGACACACGCCACCGAGACCCATCCCAACTTGGAAAAGACCACGAAGCACATCGCCACATTCATCACCCCGTAGAGCCCGAGAAGCTTGTGAGCCGAGTACTTCCTCAGCAACCCCGCGCCTGTGAACCGGCCTATGAGGAAGCAAACGAATCCCACGGAGGCGAGCGTGGCGGCCCCCTGGTCGCTGATGCACAGGAGCCCGTCTCTGCCCGGCTCGAAGAGCCCCTTCAACAGCCCGACATTCAGAGCATCGGGAATCGGGGGAACCTGTGATGTCATGTAGTTGATGAAGAAGCTGAATATGCCGGCCTGGGCAGCGACGTAAAGGAACTGCGCGGCTACGGCCATCACGAAGTGCGGATGCGACCAGATGGAATGCGGGACATTCGGCTCACTGTCATCCAGGTGATAGTCATCCTCGGTCTTGATGTCCGGGACGGGGGCGAAGTAGAAAACGACAGCCAGGAGGACCACAACTACGGCGACGCCGGCATAGGGAATCCATAGCGTCTGGGCGCCTGTGCTGTTGCCGAGCGCGTCCTTTGAATAGAAGAACAGTCCTCCCGCAATAGGGCCGAGAATCCAACCGATGCCGTTGCACGACTGGGCAAGGTTGATTCGCGTGGCTGCATATTTCGGGGGGCCAAGGACTGTGGTATAGGGATTCGCGATTGTTTCCAGGAAGGTGAGCCCGGCAGCAATCAGACATACACCGAGCAGGAATGCCCAGAAAGCCGCCAGCTTTGTCGCCGGGATGAACCAGAATCCTCCCGCGCCGACCATAAGCAAGCCTGTAATGATGCCGCCCTTGTAGCCCAGCCTTGTCGCCAGCCATCCTGCCGGCAGCGCCATCAGAAAATAGCCAAGATAATGGGCGAACTGGACCCAGGCTGACTCGGCAAGCGTGAGGTGCAGCTCCTGCTGGAAGTGCTTGTCCATCACGTCGATCATGCCGTTGCAGAAGCCCCAGAGCAGGAAGAGGATCCCTTCGTACAACGAGATGTACGTGATCGAACGGGTGATCGACGCCGCCTGCGCACTCGACTATCCCAGGCAACTCCTCGACATCCAGGTATTGGACGATTCAACAGATGAGACCCGCGTCATAGCTGACAATGCGGTCGGGCGCTGGCGGAGCCTTGGAGTTGATATCACGTTGATTCACCGGGCCGACCGCGGTGGTTTCAAGGCCGGCGCCCTGGAGAACGGTCTGCGGACGGCCAAGGGTGAGTTCGTAGCCATCTTCGACGCCGATTTTGTTCCTGGGGCTGATTTCCTGCAGCGCACCATACACTACTTCTCCGATCCGAAGGTGGGCATGGTGCAGGCGCGGTGGGAACACCTGAACCGCGAGTACTCGTTCTTGACCAGAGCCCAGGCGATATTCCTCGACGGGCATTTCATGCTCGAAAGCTACACCCGGTCGGTGAGCGGACGGTTTTTCAACTTCAATGGGACTGCAGGCGTACTGCGGCGGGCCACCATCGAAGACGCGGGCGGCTGGGAGCACGACACCCTCACTGAAGACCTCGACCTGAGCTACCGTGCGCAGATGAAGGGCTGGAAGTTCATCTTCCTGCCGGATGTAACGGTCCCGTCCGAACTCCCCGTGGAGATAAACTCTTTCAAAGCGCAGCAGTGCCGCTGGGCCAAGGGAGCCATGCAGACGTGCAGAAAGACCCTCCCCCGCATGCTGCGCGGCGATTTCAACCCCGCCGAAAAACTGGAGGCATGGTACCACCTCACGGGTAACGTCTCCTATCCGTTGATGGTCATCCTGACCCTGTTGCTTTTCCCTGCGATGATCGTCCGGTACAACCAGGGATGGTTCGAACTGGTGACGATCGACCTGCCCTTGTTCGTGCTTTCCTTCTCGAGCGTGACGACCTTCTACCTGACATCCCAGAGGATCCTCTCCAAGAAATGGCACAGGCAGATCCTGTACCTGCCCGGCTTGATGGCCCTGGGAATCGGCATGATGATTTCGGGCACCAAGGTGGTGCTGGAGGGCGCGCTGGGGATCCGTTCGCCTTTTGTCCGCACTCCCAAGTATTCGGTGGAAGGGAACAGCGGTGACTGGAAGGCCAAGAAGTATCGCGGCAGGGTTAGCGTCCTGGCGCTGATAGAGATCGCCTTCGGCCTCTATTTTTGTTTCGCCGTGTACTATGCGCTGGCGCTGGGGATTTACGGGGTTGTGCCTTTCCTCTTTCTCTTCCTGTGGGGCTTCATGTACATGGGGATCCTGTCGCTCACCCAGGGCTTCAAGGGCATCAGCCTGGGAGAGCCTCTCCTGCGGCTGCTGGATTTCGCCCGCCTTCGCTTCACCCATTCGGAAACTGGCTACGAGATCCCCAAACTGAATCAGCACTGATCCGCAGGGCGCCGCGCCGGCCGTCAACGAGCCAGGGTTTGTCCGGTCAAACGGAAGTAATCCTCCGGCGTGTCGATGTCGTCCAGGACCGCCGATTCCCCGGTAGCGAGCAGGAGTGTCCTGGCCGAATGACTGCGGATCAGCTCTTTGGGGCTCACGCCCTCAGGCCAGGACAGCAGTTCCTGGAAAAGCTGCCTGCGGAAGATCGCAGGATGGCCGCGTCTGCCGCCGCAGACCGGTACGACGATCCAAGCCTCGGAAGCCTCGAACGCGCCGATGAGGGCGCGCACGAGCGCCCCCGATACCATCGGCTGGTCCACCGGCCAGATGAGGCAGCCGTCAGGATCAGGCTCCAGGTTTCGCAGCGCAAGTTGAATCGAGGAAATCTGGCCTAGTTCCGGCCTCGGATTCACGAGGAAACGGACACTCGAATCGACGGTCCGGCTCCGGATTTGCTCAGCGTGTTTGCCGACCACGACCGTCACATCGCCGGGACACGCGGACCCAAGGGTTTCCAGGATGAGCGACAGGAAAGTGTGGGGGCCTGCCCGGAGGAGGGCCTTGGGATAGCCCATCCTGGACGAGTCCCCGGCGGCAAGGACCACCGGTGTCACAACCTGAACCTTGCTGGCCATATGTCACCGTCCGACGCCGGGAATCCTCACCGCACGGGCGTGAAATACCGCAGGGCCGTTCTAGACGCCTTGTCAGTTTTTTATGAAGACGGCTGCGACCCGGCGCGCCGGAACGCGTACCGTCACCTCACGGCCGTCCGTACCAAGCCGGGCGGGCGTTTCTTCGGTCCAGACATCGACACTCCCGGCGGGAGACGGCCCCGCCAGATTGAAAACAAAATCCACGGGAGTGGCATCCCTGTTGAACACCGCCACCAGCTTGCCGGCCGGTCCTTCGAGCAGGCGAACCTCGGGAACCCCACTCCCGGTTTTCAGCCTGACCTTGATCGGCGCTTCCAGCTGTGCCCATCCGGAGACCCGATCCATGAAATTCGCGAATCCCTGCGAGGGTTCTGCCTCGTTGGCAGCTCCCGCGAAAGTGCCCAGGAAAAGCGTCTCCCCTTTTCCATACTTGTTCAGCACCATCGCAGTACCTCCATCTTTGTACTGGGCGACAGGCTGTGCCGTGTTGGCCGTGACACGAAGCGTCTCTTCGTAAATCGCCCCGGCGAACTCCGCTGCCGCTCCGGCTCCCTGCTCCTGGCCGCCGGGCCACTTGAGGCGCACAGCCGCTTTCGTTCTCGGGCGGACTTCAACCTCACGGCAACCAAACACGCGATCCAGCCCGCCTCCGGGGACGATCGGCGTGGCCCATCCACGCTCGTTGTTCCAGGCTGTCCTGGCTTCGGCGAGAACGCGGCCCCCCGAAGAAACGTAGCGCTCGATCTCCTCGGCTGCCTTGGAGGACAACATGAGGGCATAGGGGACGATCAGCAGTTTGTACTTACCCCAGTCACCCTTTTCCAGCTCCATGACGTGCACGAAATCCACCGGGATGTTGCGCTCGAAGAACGCCCGATAGTACCCGAAGAGCGAATCCCGCACGCCGCCGCGGATGCCGCCGCTCTGCTCTCCGCCCACGAGATGCGCAGCGGGGTTGTAGAGGATGGCTGCCTCTGCCCGGGCGGGACTCGATTGCAGCAGGAATTCAGCGTGCTTGTTGAATACGCTCGCGATGGTTCCTGCGCGCCGGGCGCGAGGCGTGATGTTCCCGTCGAGCTCGATGAGCCCGTAACCTCCGCTCTCATAACCTGAGCTCATGGGATAGTACGCGTAGATGCTGACGCTCCTCGCACCGCGCATAAGGACGGACCAGAGCCAGTCCTCCAGGTCCTCCGGCGTGACCGGGTCGCTGACCTTGACTCCTGTCGTCCCGAACCCGGCCTGCAGCTCCCCGATGTAGAAGCCGTTCCTGATCTTCCCGGAGCTGCGGATGAAATCGAGCGATCCGGCGCGGCGGACGGTTGACCATGGTGCGGCCGAACTGGAGTGCTTGGGATATATCGAGGTCCCGTAGTAGTCGGCGGACGCAGCCATCTTCCAATCATCCGGAGTGCCGTCGCCGCCGAAAGGCGAGGTGAAGATGGCCGGAACGGCGGCATGGCTCGTGGCCGGATGGGCAGTGTCTACCTTCTTCACGGCCTCGGCCCGCTCACGAAGATCGTCTGCGAGCTTGTCGGAAATAAAATCCTTCCAATCGATGAAGTCGCTGTAGCTCAGGATTGTCCCGAAGCGAGGCGGTTCCACCTGGTCCCAGCGTCGGGAATGTAGTTGATGACAGCCCAGTTGATGATGTGCGGTTCGCTCCACAGATCATAGGCATAAAAGCTGCGATGCTGTTTTGCGTGCTCTGCAATCGCCGAGTAAAACATTCCGACCAGCCGCGAAATCTCGGGATGGTCGGTGCAGAAGCCCGGCGCAGCCTGTGACGGGATGGCCGCGCCGTTCTGGGCCACGAACCGCGCATCCGGGTATTTCTCCCCCACCCAGTCCGGGGCAGAATCCACGTAAACCTGGATTATGACGCGCAGCCCCGTCTCGTCGGCAAGCTCCAGCAACTGGTCGAGGTTCTCGAGGTCGTACTTGCCCTCCTGGCGTTCCGAGGAGGCCCATTCCACCCAGGTCTTGACTGCCGGGAAGCCGAGCATCTTGATCTGCTCCATGTCTTTCTTCCACACCGCCCTTTTGGCGCGGGCGTCCGATTCCTGCATCGGTGCCCGGGCTTTGCCGCCGCCATACCACACCGCAATCGGGTATACAGAGGTGTCAGCGGCGAAGCAGGGCGCAATTGCCAGGATCAAGAGACACGCGGACAGGACAAACACGACATTCCAGTTCATATGGCTTCTCCAGGGTTTCATGCAGCATATATCAAGTCGGCCGGCTGTGCTCGCGGACTCCAGCCAATTCGATTCTCGCGGGATCATCTCCCGAAGAACCTCCCGGCGGGCTCCGGCCGGTCCGGATCGAGCAGTTTTCCGTCGAGAACAACGACGCTCGGCCGCAGGCAACTCATCTCCAAGGGGAATCCGGGAATGTCCCCTTTCCACAAAACCAGGTCGGCCACCGCTCCGGGAGCGATCACCCC
>JAFNAH010000277.1 GCA_017860075.1 Acidobacteriota bacterium
CCCAGGATTGCAGCCAGATGCTCAAAGCGATGCCCGATGCTGGTTCCCTGCCCGGCTGTGTTTTCCAGAAGCACCATCACGGGCGGTCCGACCCGCTCAAGTGCCTGATCGAGTCCCTCTGCGATCCGCGCGATCCCCTGCTCCTCTCCTGCCCCCATGTGAGATCCCGGGTGTAGAACGAGAAAAGGGACGCCCAGCGAACGCGCCCTTTCCATCTCGTCCTGGAAGGCAGCGAGCGATTTCCGGCGCAGAGCCGGATCCGGGGAGGCCAGGTTTATGAGGTAGCTGCCATGAGCCAGGACGGGCCGGATCCCGGTGCGCGATTCCGCCTCCCTGAACCGCGCCAGGTCGAGTTCCGCCAGAGTTCTGCCTCTCCACTGCGCACTGTTCTTCAGAAACAGTTGAAGCGTAAGGCATCCGGCGCGCTGTCCCCGGTCAAAGGCCAGGTGGATCCCGCCCGCGATTGACATGTGAGCGCCGACGAGCAGTTCGTATCCCAATGTTGCCCCCGGGCTATGTTATCATGTGAGGCACGTGATCTGACGATGCCGGACAGCCACTCGATACTGCTTCTTGGACTTGATGCGCAGGCGCACGCGACTGCTTCGCAACACTTTACCTCGAAGGGCCATAGGGTGATGTCCGCGCCGGCAGGCAAGGACGCGAACTCGATTTTGAAGGATCCGCAGCTGAACCTGATCTACCTTCAGCCGACATCGGACAAGTCAGCGCTGGAGGAGTTCCGCCGGACAGCGGCCATTCGCCCTGCGGTTCCCATCGTGCTTATTTTCAGCCAGCCCACTGTCCAGCTGCTGCACCAGGCGTGGCACGCCGGCGTATCCGACGTGATTTTCCTGCCGCTGGCAGCAGAGTCGCTGGACTCCAGCCTGGAGCGTACGGCAAAGGAAGTTCCCGTCCAGAGCCTGGCCGCGGAAAGCTCCGAAGAGGCGCGCCTGCACTACCTGGATGAGAACGGGAAGGAGCGCTGGGTAACGATCCGGCCCCCCAAGTTGACGATCGGGCGGAGTTCCAGCAACGATCTCATCTTCAACTACATGAACATATCCCGCTCCCAGGCGGAGATCCTGTACGATGACGGTCACTACACGATCCGTGATCTCGGGAGCAAACATGGGACGTACATCAACGGCGTCCGGATGGAAGCCGGCAGGCTCGAAAACGGCGATCGTATCCAGCTGGGCGGCCTGCAGGGACAGACGATAACCTTCCGACAGGGCGACCTCCTGCACACGCTGCTCGGGACCTCGGTCTCCAAGGCCGAGGTAGGATTCTCAATCAGCGGCTTCCGCGAAATCGGGATGCTGCTGGCGACAATCCGCGCCCTGAGTTCGATCCCGCTTCTGGACGACCTCCTGTCCATGGTTGTCGATACGGCGATTGAACTGACCGGGGCGGATCGCGGCTTCATCATGCTCAAGGAGAGCGACGGGCATCTGAGTTTCAAATGCGCCCGTAACAACTACAAGCGCCCGATGGACGGCGCGTCGTTTCAAACCAGCCGCCGCGTCCCGGACGAGGTCTTCAAGACCGGCCACCGCATCGTGATCAACGACCTGGACTTGGGCGACGGTTCGGAGGATCACAGTTCCACGCGCCGGCTCGGGCTGCGGAGTGTCTTCTGCGTGCCACTGAGATACCTGACCTTTCACGACACCGGCAACATGTCAGGCATTGGAAGGATGGAGACGATCGGCGTCCTGTACGTGGACAGCCAGAAGATCGGAGCCGTGCTCTCCAGCACACAGATTGACGCGCTCGAGACCCTGGCTTCGGAAGCGGCGATCGCCATTTACAACGCGCAACTGTATCGACTTTCCCAGGAGAAGCGGAAGCTGGACGAGGAGCTTGCGATCGCTCGCGAGATTCAGCAGGCGCTGCTCCCCGGGGCTGTCAAGGTCATGCCGCACGTTTGCGCGCACAGCCTGAACCTGCCGTGCCGCGAGGTGGGCGGCGACTATTTCGACTATTTCGAGCTGGAAGGCGACAAACTCGGATTTGCCCTGGGAGATGTCGCCGGGAAGGGAATCGCTGCCGCCCTTCTGACCTCCATGCTCCAGGGCCTCTTCTCCGCGCAGGCGTTGCTGGAACTTCCTTTGCCTGACTTGATTTCGAACGTCAACCTGAACCTGGTCAGGCGCGGAACAAGCAGCCGGTTCGTCACTTTCTTCTTCGGTGTACTCGACCCGGAGGGCAGTTGCACGTACACCAACGCCGGGCACAACCCGCCCTACCTCCTAAGGCAGAACGGATCGATAGAGGAACTGAAGGACGGCGGAATGGTCCTCGGCCTGTTCCCGTTTGCCGAGTACGTCTCCAGGACCGTCCAGCTGGAACCCGGAGACCACCTGGTCCTTTTCACAGACGGTGCGCTGGAAGCCCGCAACACCGGTGGCGAAGAATTCGGAGAGGAGCGGCTCCGGGCTCTGCTGCAAAGCAACCCCTCCGCCACTGCCGGCGACATCCTGACCCGGTTGCAGGAAGCGATCATGGCCTTCTCTGCAAACACGCCCCAGCACGATGATATCACCATGATGGTCCTCGGTTATCGGGAAGAACCGGCGGCAGCCGATCTGAACCACGCAAGCTCGTCGGCTCCGGCACGGCCACCGGTTCCGCTGACGGAGTGAGGCCACCCGGCAGGCTCGTTTCGACGTTCGGACATCCCAGCCAGTGGAGCACTCACGGGAAACAGCTATGCCCCGCTACAGGCTCGATATCGAATACCAGGGAACCAGGTACAGCGGCTGGCAGATTCAGAAAAATGCGCGCACCATTCAGGGCGAGATCGCGGCCGCCATCCAGAAGCTGACCCTTGAAAAGGATTTCGAGCTCTATGGAGCCGGGCGAACGGATGCCGGGGTTCACGCCCTGATGCAGACGGCGCACCTGCAGCTCAGGAGCTCCCTGCCGGCTGAGAAGCTATGGCGCCTGATAAACGACGAGCTGCCGCCCGACATCAACATCCTCCGTGTCACCCGGGCGGACCCCCGCTTCCACGCCCGCCATCACGCCGTAGCCCGTGCTTACCTCTACCAGATCAGCCGACGGCGCACGGCATTCGGCAAGAAACTCGTATGGTGGATCAAGGACCCTCTCGACACAGTGCTCATGAGGGCGGCGGCGGCGCTCTTCACCGGCATGCGGGACTGGCAGGCCTTCACAGACGATGACCCTGAGAAGAAATCAACGCTGGTCATGGTTGAACGCATCGAGATCAGGGAGGCCGGGCACCTCATCCTGATCCGGGTGGTAGGTTCACACTTCTTGTGGAAGATGGTGCGACGCCTGGTAGGGATACTCGCCGAGGTGGGACGGGGCGCATTGGCCGTAAAGGATGTGCCTGTTCTCCTCCAAGCCGGATCGGGCGAGCCCGCACGGTTCACCGCACCGCCTTCCGGGCTCTTCCTCGAGCGAGTCTACTATCCGGGAGAGGATCAGGTCAAAACGCTGGAGCCTGTTCTGCCGGTCCCTCGCGCCTTGAGCCACGAGTAGGTCCGGTCTGTTAGACCGGGACTACTCCGGCCCAGGCACCGGTTGCGGCAAAGGCTCGAGCGCTCAAGATACGTCGCCATGGGCGCCGTCAAGGTTTGAGCCACAGATCGATCGGGATCCGGGCATCGGAGTGAAACGGCAGCTCGATGCGCCGGTTCTGCCCCGCCGAGGCGTACGCGGCCATCAGGATTTCCAGCGCGGCGCGACCGTCCACTCCTGTCTCCTCGGGTTGCAGGTCATTCTTCACGCAGGCGACGAAGTGCGCCATTTCCTGCGGGAAGCCGTAGTTCCACAGCTCCTCCCACGTCGTGTAGGTCCACCCCCGCGACGTGGTCGCTTTCTCGACGACATAGCCATAGCCGGTCTCGCTGTAGGTCTGGATCGCGTTCCCCATGTGCAGGTTG
>JAFNAH010000278.1 GCA_017860075.1 Acidobacteriota bacterium
GCGCCGCAGCGCCAGCCGGACTATCCACATATGCGCGCGTCATCCATATAAGAGTCGGACCAAACGGCGATTTATATCCCAACGCTGCCATGTCTACAAATTGGAATTTCAGGGTCAGACCCTGAAAATGCAGTATTGTCACCGGCGGGACCCTCGACAGCCATGACGAACTGCCCGGACCGATCTACCTGCAGGGCGACCACATCGGCATTGCTTTCCGTAATATTGTGCTCACCCCGGCCGTCAAGTAGTGCCCGGAGTGGTACCGGCATCGAGACAGTCAGCGCTCTGCCCCGAAAGCTCGTGGAGATTCTTGAAGATAGGAAGCAGGAACCAAACCGAAACGGCGACGTCTCGACATCCACATCGGTGACGGGCTACTTACTGAGGATCGTGTAGCCCGTCACCGAACTTACCGACGCTCCCGGTGGATTCCAAGAGCCGACTGTCTCGTCGCGCAAACCCGCCGTCAGGCGCGCTTCACTGACCCGGCACCCTTGAATCGGCCTATCCGAGGCAGATCGCCGACGAGCGGACGCGCGTAATCGAGAAACGCAGGCGTAACGTCGTTCCCTTCGTCGCTGATAAATGCGTCGGGCATTTGCCTGGTTTCTTTGGCTACGCTGATGAGCGGCACAAGTTCGAAATATGCCTCGTACTTCTTGCCGGGCTTGCGACGGATCACGACGCTGCCGTCAACGTTCGCCGTAACCGCCGATTTGACAGCCAGTACGCCGACGGCTCGCGCTTCCCTGGCATCGACCCGGGAAAATACGCCCGGGAATGAACGTTGCAGATAGCCGAGCGTGTCGGCACGGACGCGCGATATCTGCGTTCTCTGCTTTATGTAACCGGCCAGCAGATCACCGAGCGCTCCTGAACCGCTGAGCTGGACGTTTCCGTGTGAATCCACCTCGCGGATGAAGGCGGCGGCGATGCTCTTGTGCTCCTTGTCGACGATCCCTTCAGAGGCAGCCACAATGCAGCGGCCGTACTTATCGTAGACGGCCTTCACATCGGCCGCGAACTTCTCCAGGTCGAAGGCTCTTTCGGGAACATAAATCAGATGTGGCCCGTCGTCGGGATAGACTCTCGCCAGCGCCGAGGCAGCCGTGAGGAACCCTGCGTGGCGCCCCATGACTATGTTGATCTTGACACCGGGCAGCGCGCGATTGTCCAGGTTGTCTCCCATGAAAGCGCAGGCGACGAATTTCGCGCCGCTGGCGTAGCCGGGAGTGTGGTCGTTTTCACGAAGGTCGTTGTCGATGGTCTTTGGGATGTGGAAACAGCGCAGTTCGTAATTCACCTTCTTCGCTTCCTCGTTGATGATGAACGCGGTCTCCGCCGAATCGTTTCCGCCGATGTAGAAGAAGTAGCGGACGTTGTACTTCTGCAGGATGCCGAACAACTGAACACAATCGTCGGCAGTGGGCTTCTTGCGCACCGAGCCGAGCGCCGCGGAGGGAGTCCGCGCGACGGCGTTGAGTGTCTGAGCGCTCTCTTTCTTCAGCTCCAGAAAATCTTCGCTCAGGATGCCCTTGATGCCGTGCCTCGCACCATAGATGCGCTTGACCTCGGGATGCCGCTTCGCCTCCAGAATAGCTCCCACCAGGCTTTGGTTGATCACTACCGTGGGCCCACCGCTCTGTGCAATGAGCATGTTGCCGGTCAGTCTCGCTTTTGCAGTTTTCATTGCTTTCCCAAAAGTGGTTTCAGTTCGTTGTTGTGCTCTCCTCAGCCAAACCGTGTGAATACTAATGAAGCCGGGGCGCGGGAGGCAAGGGCAATGGTGAGGACGATATCGCTTCGGGCGGCGCCGTGCAGCCGGGTGATTCGAAGCCCTTCCGGTTTCGGGGCCGGAATCGGAGTCGCTATCGGTATCGGTGAGGCGCTGACCCCAATCTCGACACACGCCGGCTGGCCACAGTTCGACGGGCGATTCCGATTGCGATCCTGATCCCGATTCCGAGCCGGCGGATTCTCCGCGGCCGACCAGGAAGACATTCGCCGCTCACAGCCCACGATAGCGGAGCGTATGGTATCCTTCGAGGCACCCTGTCGCGAAAGGGGCGGGCGCCCCGTTGTGGGGGCACTGTAACAGGGAAACAAAGGAGGAAGAATGGCCAAGATCACGTTCAAGGGCAATGCGGCTCATACTGCAGGGACATTGCCGGCGGTTGGCAGTGCTGCACCTGACTTCAAACTGACTAAGTCGGATCTGAGCGACGCATCTCTGAAGGATTACCTCGGCAAGAAGGTTGTACTGAACATCTTTCCGAGCCTTGACACACCGGTTTGTGCGGCGTCCGTCCGGAGGTTCAACGCCGAAGCGTCGAAATTGGACAATACGGTCGTACTCTGCATCTCGAGGGATCTTCCTTTTGCGCAAGGGCGATTCTGCACAGCGGAGGGCCTGAATAATGTCATCAGCGCATCGGAGTACAGGGATTCCAGCTTCAGCGACGCCTATGGTGTGCGGATCCAGGACGGCCCGCTCGCGGGACTGCTTTCCCGTGCCGTCGTGGTTGTTGATGAAAGCGGCAAGGTGAAATACACGGAGCAGGTTCCGGAAATCGTACACGAGCCGGACTATGCCAAGGCGCTCGCAGCGTTGAAATCGTAGTTGCCTCGAAAGCCTCGGATCACCAGGAGCCCGGGAAATAGCGAACCGCATGGAGTGCGGGAACAGACCGCACTCCATACGTGACCTCACCCTTTGGTTACAGGCAGAGGTCAGAAGAGTACCCGACGAGCACCAAGGCTATTATCTCCCTTCCCTCCAAGACGCAACGGAACCTGACTTCACGGCAGAGCGACATAGAATGGCTCCTACCTACCGGTATGTTCTGCATCTATGATTTCGCCTGCCCCAGTACCGTCCGCGCAGGCGGCGCAGAGCCGACCGCTATTGCCTATTTCGGCGTTGCCGCGTGAGGAGCCCGAGGCATACAATCCCCCAACGCGCACGCTGTCACCAGGATGCGCCGCACGAGGAGTCAACAGATGAGCGACGGCAGGATCCCCAGTTTCCATGTGGTGGCCGATTCAATTCCCGAGGCCTTCTTCAAGGCAATGGATCTCGTGTGGCATCACGGCATGACGATCCGCACGGAGTACGACCGGAAAGATCTGCAGGGCGGCTTCATCGACCCGCCAAGCCGGGATGCCAGGGTGCTGATAGAGGTCAAGAACCCGTTCGCCCAGCCTCGCTACCCCCGGATCTCATTCTGCGAGATCGGCAAGTACATCGCTGAGATTCTGGGTGTGAAGGACCACCTCGTGGTGCCCTTCCAAAAACTCCGCGACGGGTTGCGCCGGGGCGAGATACCGAACGAGTGGCCATACTCGTACCATCAAAGGCTCTTCTCATATCCTCTTGCGGACGGCAGCGTCGTCAACCAGATCGAGAGCCTTGTCGAGCGCATCGCCGAGCGGCCGATTACACGCAGGGCCGTCGCCACGACCCGGGTGCCGGAGCTCGACACATACCTCATGGAGGATCTGCCGTGCCTGGGGGAAGTGCAGCTTCGCTGCCCGATGGACGGGCAGGGGAACCTGGTCCTCAACATGGACACGCGATGGCGATCACGCGATCTCTACAAGGCCTGGTGCGACAACGTGCTGGCCCTGACTTTTCTCCAGCAGATCCTGGCGCAGCAGATCGAGCGGAAGACCGGCATCCCGACGCGGGTGGGGAGTTACGCTGATTACTCCACGTCGCTGCACATCTACGGGATGGATTTTGACAAGATCCGAGGCAGCAAAGAGAAGGGAGTGCGGGACTTCTTCGAGAAGTTCACCGCCGAATCCTTCGCATCGGGCTCACTGGCCAGCGACCGGATCAAGGAGTCTCTGATACTCCCGCAGCTCGAGGAGCTGTCGCAGGAACAACAGTGGCGATTCACTCCTGAATC
>JAFNAH010000279.1 GCA_017860075.1 Acidobacteriota bacterium
ATCATGTTCCACCAGATGGGTGTGGTCAGCACCAAGACCGCGACGCGCCTGATTTACCTCGATGCGATCTTGTACCTCAGCGGCGGGATCATCGGCACGGGACACCACTGGTATTTCACGGGACAGGGAACGCTCAACATGGGCCTGGCTGCATGCTTCTCCGCTTTGGAAGTTGTGCCTCTCACGCTTCTGACGCTGGACGCCTGGGACTTCATCAAGCTGAGGAAGGCGCAGTGTTCCGCGTGCGGCCACGATCTCGCATGGGGCCAGAAGTGGGCCATTTATTTCCTCATGGCAGTGGGTGTCTGGAACTTCGTCGGCGCAGGCATCCTCGGTTTTCTGATCAACCTGCCGATCGTGTCCTACTTCGAGGTGGGTACGACGCTCACCCCCAATCACGGCCATGCGGCACTATTTGGTGTCTTCGGGATGTTGGCCCTGGCGGTCCTGGTCTTCTGCCTGAGGGCCATGCAATCCGACACCGCTTGGAAGGGAACGGAAAAGTTCATCCGGCTGGGCTTCTGGGGTCTCAATGTGGGCCTCGCACTCATGATCATCCTGGATCTGTTCCCCGGTGGAGTAATCCAGCTCTGGGATTCCATCGCCAATGGCTACTGGCACGCACGCCGCCTGACCTTCCTGATGAGCGGCACCTACCATAAGCTGGAATGGCTGCGCATGGTGGGGGATCTGGTGTTCCTGCTGGCCGGCGCCCTGCCAATGGCGCTCGGAGTGTTGCGAAGTGTGTGGAAAAGGGATCTTTCTCCTGCGGAATGAAACACGATACGGGTAAGATTGGCGACAGTCATCGGGAGGATAAACCGGCAAGGAATCGTAGATGAAGGAGTACGGATGCCGTCTGTGTTCATTGCCGTCGTCCGCGCCCCAAGCTGGCCCCAAAGCAGAAGCAGGCCGGAAAAAGGATCAGGTTCAAAATCCAAAACCACGCCGGGTACGGCAACATGGCCATGTTGACTACCGCGAGGGCGAGCAGAATCAGACCGACTGCGATGCCGTGTACTGGATGCCTTTTCGGTCCGAGGCGTGCCGCCAGCCACGAGCTCGCAAGCGTCCCGAGGGCCCAACCCAAAGAGGCCAGCAGCAGAACTCCCGCCGGATATCGTGCAACATGGGCGCGGCACGTCGCAAGATCAGTAGGATCCGCACCAGGGGGAAACGGATGGAGAATGGAACTCATATACTCCACACCGATAGCAAAGACCGTCGCGACAATGAGACCGGCGACGACGGCGCCCGCACTTCGAAGAATCGCACCCACTGTTCCACCTCCGTTTCGCGGCTGCCCTACCTTACAATAGGTGCAGCCGGTTCCGCGAGATCGGCCAAGTGCCGGTCCCCTGAATAGTCTCCGGTGCCGATGGAAGTAACGTCCGCATTTTACTTCGCGTGGCCAATTCAAGTTCCCTGACTGAAAACAGGCATTCTCTCAACCCGGACAACAGATCGCCTTGGGCCATGGTTCCGAGCCACAAGTCGCGTTGTGTTTCCTTACGAATCTCCTCGTGCGGTCATAGCCTGATCTCCTCGAATGCCGCTATCAGGGGAACAGTTTTCGTCTTCGCCGCCACTCTAAGGCGCGGAATCATCAAGAGGAATTCCGGGCTGGAGTGACGCGCCTACGACTACCGCCGCTGTCTGCGAGCAGGACAATGATCTCGCGCGCAACCTCTTCCACTGACTTGCCGGTTACATTGATAATGCGCCAACCCCGTTCGGTGCTCAAGCGCAACGCGTGCTGCAACTCGCGGCGGATGTGCAGCAGTGAAGCATAGGGTTCCCGCGGAACCCGGGTGGCTTCGGCGCGGGCTTCCCGAAGTTCCAGGAGCCGGCCTGGGCTCATATCGAAGCAGAAAACCCGTTCCGAGGGCAGCGCGAGAATCTGTGACGGCATGTTCAGTTCGGGGACGATCGGCACGTTTGCGACGAACCAGCCGTGATAGGCCAGATACAGCGCCGTCGGCGTCTTCATCGTCCTCGAGATTCCCACGAGCACGGCTTCGGCGCGGTTCAGATCGTCCGCGCGCGCACCATCGTCGTGCCGGAACGCAAACTCGACGGCTTCGATGGTGCGAGACTTGGCATCGACCAGCTGCCTGAACAGGCCCGGCTTCTCTCTCGGCGTCAGTTTGAGGTGATGCGCGAGCCGGTCGAGGAGCGGACCCATCAAATCCATGGAATCCACGTTGTGCAGGCGCGCTTGCGCGAGCATCAGGTCCCGCAGTTCGTCGGAGACGAGCGTGTGCAGGATGATCGCCCTGTGGGCCACCGCCTCTCTTACGACCGCGCGCACCTGCGCGCGGGTGCGGATCTGCCCGCGCAGGAGGATCTCGGTCTCGCTGGTCTCGAACTGAACGAGCGCTGAACGCACCATCCGCTCTGCAGTTTCTCCGGTGGCGTCCGAAACGACGATAATCGTCAGCATAGCCATCGCCCCGTTCCATTCTATACCCTCTGTTCGCACGACCCAATCTTGCTGTCCTCTACCACCGTGCAGACCGCAGAAATGTCCCGTGCCCATGATCAGGGGCGCATCGGGACCGTTGATTACCCGCAAGGTGAACCTGGCGCGCTAGCCGGGAGCGCAGCTTCCCGCGCATTCGCGCCTGCTTCCCAATAAAGGAGTAGTATTAGAGGTGGTGGCTACTGAGCGTCAAGTGTGCCTGAAGAGGACTCGCGTGGGAAACGTGCCTCAGATCCGGACGTCTGAAATCTCGGAGAACCCGCCATGAAGCATGGGAGTTATTCGATCGGAGTGATAACGCTGACCGTGCTCTGCGGCTTGCCCGCTTTCGCACAGGTGCCTCCAGCCGCTGCTCCTCAGGTACCCACGGTCAAGGCCACCGTCGAGGAGGTCCTGCTCGACATCATTGTCCGGGACAAGAAAGGCAGACCGGTTCTCGATATCAGGCCGGAGGAGCTGACGGTGACCGACAACGGCGTGCGTCAGACTGTGACCAGCTTCCGGCTGGTCTCAGGTTCCGAGGCCATCAGCCGGGACGGTGCAACCGCGAAGCTTGATCCGCTGAGGCAGTTGCGGCTGGTGACCCTGGCCTTCGAGCCTCTGGGTGAGATCGACCAGCGGAGGACAGCCCGCGCGGCCGCGATCGACCTGATCAACGGTGAACAGGGAGCCAACGTCTACTATTCGGTCGTCGCTGTCAACATGCGACTCCTGCTGTTGCAGCAATTCACCAACAGCAAACATGCTCTGACCCGCGCCATCGAGCGCGCCACTGAAGGCTATGCCGGTCCGAAGCTGATGTCTGAATCGGACGCGATTATGGCGGAGCTGAGGAGGCAGCTTGCGGGGCAGGCCGTGAACGGCGCTGATCAGCTGCTGGTGGCGGCGAGTCAGACCGCGAGCCAAAACACGGTTTCAGGCAAACCGGGACCTAATGCGGATTTTTTCGCGCCGGTCCTGGCGCGGGTCATGCTGGATATGCTGCGCATGGATCAAGGCGCCCTGACGCAGGGAGCGCGGCTTTCGATTTACGCCCTCAGGTCGCTGGTCCAGGGCCTGCAATCCATGCCCGGCCGCAAGTCGGTCATCTACTTCTCCACCGGAATGTACGAAACGCCGGAACTGGATGTGCCGTTCCGGAATCTGATGAGCCAGGCCAACCGGGCCAACGTCACGTTTTACTCGGTGGATACGCGCGGGGTGATGACCGCGGCGCAGAACCAGCAAGCCGGCAGGGAGCTGTCCGCTGCCGCTGCCGCCAGCGCCACCACCGTCAAACGCACCGAAGGCGCTGTGACGAAGGAGGAAGTGTGGGCCATGGACCGAGCGGAGGCTTCGGGCCGTGCCAACGTGCAGCTCGCGATACGCCAGTTGGCGGAATCGACGGGCGGCTTCCTCATCGGCGACAGCAACGATCTGCGGGGGCCGCTGCGGAAGGTGAACGAAGAGATCAGCAGTTACTATGAGCTCACCTTCAACCCGCACATCCAGAACTACGACGGCAGCTTCCATCAGCTGGCGGTGGTTGCCGACCGCAAGGACCTGGTGATCCACGCACGGAACGGCTATTTCGCGCTGCCGCCCGAAGCGCGCGCCATCGGCCTGGAAACCTATGAACTGCCGCTGCTCAAGGCGATCTCGGACGGTCAGGCGTTGACCGGTGTCAAGTTCCGCTCGGGTGCCGTGCGGCTGGAGCAGCGGAGCGACGGGACCGAACTGATGATGCTGGTGGAGGTGCCGTTGCACGAACTCGAGGCCAGACCGGACCCCGCCAGAAACACGCTCAACATCCATTGTTCCATCACCGCGCTGGTGAAGGACTCGAAAGGCCGGGTGGTCGAGAAACTGGTGCGCGACCGGCCACTGATGGTAACGGCCGACCAATTGAAGATGGGCAACCTGGTGGACAAGATGACGCTCACGCTGCCGCCGGGCGGGTACACGGTTGAGAGCGCGGTGATGGACCGCGAGAGCGGCAAGATCGGCACCGTGCGTTCCGAATTCACTCTGGCTCCGCACGAGAAGGGCGTGGGGATCTCCTCAATCACGCAGGTGCGCTCGTACACACCCAACGTCAAGGGGCTCGATCCGAACGAGCCGTTCCAGTTTCAGGGCGGAAGTATCACGCCGACGCTCGACATGACCGTGCCCAGGACGCAGGACGCCGCGTTGCGTTTGTTCGTCATCGTGTATCAGGACCGGTCCATGCCGCAGAAGCCGTCGCTCGAAATCGAGTTTCTCAAGGACGGCCAGAGCCTCACCAGGGTCCCGATGGCGCTGCCCGACGCCGATGCCGAGGGACGCATCCGGTGCGTGATGACGATCCCCGCGGCGGCGATCCCGCCGGGCAACTACGAAGTCCGCGCGACGGCGCGGCAGGGCGACACGAGCATGGAGACGTCGGTTCCGGTGAGCATCGCGGTGATACAGGAGTAGCTGTCGGCGATCAGCGGTCAGCCGCAAGCCTTTGGAGCTGAGCTGCTGAAGGTTTTCGGGGAGGGAGGAGGGGTGACATAGCATCGCGATAACGGACGCCGGGCGGGAAACGCAGGTTTTTTGCCCTATGTGCCGAGGGTGAATGGGATATCGACATCTGGAGGGAGATGACTGACGGGAGAGGCGACTCCTGAAGAGGGCGTACCGCTCGCTGCCCCTTGGTCGGATCACGGCGCCCGTTCACGGCCTCTGATGAATCCACGCCGGAGAAATGGAGCCGCAGCACATCACGAGGTTCGGGTTTCAAGAGGATCATGCGGAATATCGCACGGACCCGCCCGCAATCGCGCTGATTTTATGCCTCGCGACCTTCGAGAACATCGAATCCGCATACCCCGGAATGAAGCCTCAGGTGCGGACGGAGCACTGTACGCGTGATTGGGCGAGGCTGG
>JAFNAH010000280.1 GCA_017860075.1 Acidobacteriota bacterium
GAAGTGCATCCGCGGCAGCGACCTGATGGAAGGCAAGGTCAAAACCAAGGTACAGGATGCCTATTCCATGCGGTCCTCGCCGCAGGTGATCGGGGCCGCACACGATGCAGTCGCTTTCGCCAGGAGGCAGGTCGAAACAGAGCTCAACGGCGTGGCCGACAACCCCATCTTTCTTCCTGATGCAAAGTTGACGCTGACCGGCGCGAACTTCCAGGGCAGCCCGGTGTCTCTCCCCATGGACATGGTCGGCGCGGCCGTCACGATGGTATGCGTGTTGTCCGAACGGCGCCTGAACAGGCTGACAAATCCTGCGCTGAGCGTCGGACTTCCGGCCTTTCTCACGAAGGGAGCAGGCATGTTTTCCGGCATGATGCTCAGCCAGTACACGGCCGACACGCTGATCGTCGAACAACGGATCCTTTCCGCACCGGCTTCCGTCGCCTCCATCCCGGCCGCCGCCGACCAGGAGGACTTTGTCTCGATGGGGATGAACACGGCGATTAAAAACGACCAGATCCTCGACAATGCTTACGGAATCCTGGGGATTGAATTCATGGCGGCGGCGCAGGCACTGGATTTCCGCCAGTTCACCCCCGGGCGCGGTGTGGCGGCGGCGCGTGCGGTGATCCGGAAGCACGTTGCGCACCTCGACGAGGACCGTCCGCTGTACAACGATCACAACACGATGAAGGCGCTCGTAAAGTCGTGCGAAATCCTCGAGGAGGTGGAAAAGACGATCGGCAGCCTGGTGACGTGATGCGCGCAGGAACGGAGGTAGGAGATCCGCGGGGCCGCGTCCTTCCTGCCGTCGGCTCAGAATCGGAATGTGTACTGCAGCTTGACGGCCGCGCTGTCGAAGGTGGAAAGGTAACTGTGGTCCGGTTCGCGGAGCCACGCGCTGTTGATCACGAAGTAAAGATCGTTTCCGGGCTTCAGGATCCAACGGAAACGCCCCTGACAGCCCAGGATCCTCGATTCATTGTCGTACTGCAGAAGGCTTGCCCACATCAGGTTGGGTGAGAGGTTGATCCCCACTTCCGTGGAGAACAACTGCACGAAGAAGTCTCCCTGATCCAGGCTCACGTCGTTCCGCTCGCCCCTGAAGGCAAGACGCAGGTGATCGCTGGGTTTCAGCACCAGACCGAGCCCCAGGTCCCGGCGCGTGCCTGCGTAGAAGCCTCCCCAGCCGCTGTTGAATTGAATCACCCAGGGCCTCTTGCTGGCGGTTTCGACCATGGCTGAGTAGTGAGCCCAGGTGTAAGAACCCGCGGGTATGACGAAGCCCGGGAAGATTTCAAAAGGCTCCTGCAGGCGTTCGAACTGGGGAGAGACATTGAAATGAATGCGGTCGCCCGATTCGAACTCAACGCCGAAAGGCGAGGTCTCAACGAGCCAGCTCTCCATCACGTTGTCAAGATCCGTAACGATCGTAGACGTTACCTCGAAGCTGAATTGCCTCACGCCGTACTTCTCAGGACGGGGCTGGAACTCGACTCCAAGATCCGCTTTGCGGATGCCCGTGCGCGGCACGAATCCGAGCGCCGGCCAGAAGCCGCTGCCAATCTGCTTCCAGGACACACGGGCGTCCCAAAGATCGTTAGGGTAGTCGAGCTTGAATCCTCCCGCGTAGTCCGTCCTGCGCGTGAACTCGTCGCTCGTGCGGTAGAGGAAGAGATCCACACTCAGGTTGTCGTCGCCACGGAACGTCGAAGTGGCCAGGCGCGCGTCCGCTCCAATCAGCGTGTTGTCCCCCTGACCACTGGGATTGCCTCGAGTAACGATGCCTCCCACGTAAGACTGACGCCAGAAGTCGCGGCTCACCCGTGCAACGAGCAGGTTCTGGCTGGCCAGACCCAGATCGTCCGACCTTGCAGTCTGCACGTCCAGAAAACCGATGTTGTAGCGCGACTGCCTGCCCGCGACCTTGCCGCCGGCGATGATCGGCACTTCCTGGCCCTCATAGAGCCCGATGCGCCGGCTATGAAAGGGAAGCAGGTCTGTCTCGAACGACGACGTGCCTGCGGTTTCAAAGACACCAGCCCCCTCAAGGAAAAATGCTCTCTTTTCCGGATAGAAGAGAGGAAATCGCGTGAGATTGACCTGCCGGGTATCCACCTCGGTCTCGGCGAAATCAGTATTCAAAGTCAGTGATCCGTTGAGGTTCGGCCGTAGATCCTTCGAGATGTCAAGGCCGCCGTCTGGTTCCCATTGCCCGTCCGATCTGCGCACCAGACCGTATGGGCGTAATTCCAGGCCCCTGCCCTGACTTATCACAGGCAGGTTCTCCAGAACGCCCGCCTCGGCGAGGTTCGTCATCCAGACGTTCCGCCGCGGGCCCGCCCACCTGTCTATCTCGTTCCGGCGCTTGATTTGCCGCTGTATGTTTAGTCCCCAGGTGGTCTGTCCCGGCTTGAAGCGCAGAGTCTTGAAAGGGATGACTATCTCCACCACCCACCCTTCGGGCACTATGCGGGCACCGGCGTTCCAAATGCCGTCCCAATCAAGTGTGGGATGCTCGGCATTGTTCGAGATCTGGCCGTCGATACGCGCTCCTGCAGGATTCACAGCGAAAAAGAAACCGTTGCGGTGGTCAAAGAAAGGCCCGAGTACAACTACTACATGGTCGTCGACTTCGAGGTCTCCATCGCGGGCGAGTTGGGTCGACACAATTCCCGAGGGGTTCCGGTCTAAGCAGGCGATGCCGAAGTAAAGTGCGCTTGCATCGTAAAGCACGCGCACCGTGGTCTCTTCGGTCGCTGCTACCTCTTCGTCGGGCTGAGCCTGGAGCAGGGGCCCTATGGGGGAAGCGTTCTGCCAGGCCGGTTCGTCGAGTCTGCCGTCAATCCGTATCCGCTCGTCCGTGCGGGAGGCCTTCGCCACGGGTACTTGCGCATTCGCGTGCCGAGCGAAGGCGGCAACCACGACAAGAACACACAGGACCGCCTTCAGGGAACACGCGAGTGGCGCGAGGCTCATCATTACTTGTGCAGTAGATGCCGGTTATCTGCCTTCTGCAGCCGGGATTGATCCTGTCGGAGACGCCATCCCGTTAACCCCGCCGGCTTAACTGGCAGGGCCGCATTCACGGGACCAGCATGTTTCACCCACAGCCAAAAAGCAAGCCGCGATTCGTCCTGGCAGGCCTATGATATCGATAGAACGTGCCGGGTGAAGTAGTACGAGGAAAGGTGATGATCATACGAAGGATCATGGAGCGAGGTATTCGCGACTTGCACCCATCAGACCGAAGAGGCAACGGGGCTTTACCGCCTGACGGCGATCTCACGCGTGTTCGTCTATGTCGCCCCGGGCGGCCTGGCTGATTATTTCCTGGGGCCTGATCCCTGGACTGGTGCGCCTCATCGTCTCTCCCGGCGCTTCTTCTTCGAGCCGGGACCGTAGCGGATGACGACACGGCCCTCGAGCCGGTTCTTCCTGAAGCTCTCGCGGACGTTCAGCTTTTTCCCTCCAGCCGTCGCTTCCCAGCCCGAAGTGTCGTCGATCTGAAGCTCACGCGTCGCATGCCTCAGTTGGCGCTCGACATGTTGCCAGGCCGGTGCAAAGAAAAAGCCCTCAGTGGGCCATGTCCCGCTCGGCGTTTCGATGGCCACTTCCACGTGACAAATCGGATCGTTTTCTAAAGCACCTGTCATCTCGTCCTCCCACCGCCCGAGCCTTATGGGATAAGTATGACAAGCTCAGCGCCATGGGGCAACTGCAGCCATCCAGGCCGGCTATGGCGCCTCGAGAGACGCGGTGGCTCCTGCACGGGGGGCTTGGCAGCCTAAGATGACGTTGCGGGATTTCACAAACGCGGAGTTCCACAGTGCAAAGCCGGTCCGCATCGTCCGCACCCGCGCCGCTGCACCGGTCAACGCCCGGCGCCCTCAGCAGTAGATAGTGCCGTCCGGG
>JAFNAH010000281.1 GCA_017860075.1 Acidobacteriota bacterium
TCCCGATGGCCGGGTTTGGGCACGATCTTGAAGGGCCCCGTCCACTCGTATGCGGAGTCATCCTTGTAGATATCAACGACCGTGTAGGCGCGGAAGTCGATCGGGTCCGGGCAGGCGGCGTAACAGCCATTGAAATCCTCCGGGTAGAAGATCTGCGCTGCAAGCGACTCCCAACCGCCCGTTGAACCCCCATACATGAACCGCGCCCAGCCAGCGCCTATGGCACGGTACTTCTTCTCTATGTAGGGCAGCAGCTCTTTCGTGATCGCGTCGCCGTACGGCCCGAGGTTCTCCGAGTTCACAGCATAGGAATCGTCGTAGTAGGGATTCGCGTGCTGGATCTGGATGACGATCACACGCGGGAAGCCCGGCGCAATCCAATCCCGGTAGAGCTGGTAGGCCTCTTGTTCCTCGATGCGATTGTAGCAATCGAGGTGGAAGCGGTCGCTATACTCGCACTTCGCGTTCGGATCCGGAGGCGTTTCGCGCCAGCCATCGAATGCCGCGGGGTAATGGCCATGTTCGATCACAAGCGGATAGCGTGCCCCGGGATGATTGTCGAAACCCTCCGGCAGCAGAACATGGGCACCGAGGAACATATCCCGCCCCCAGAACCTCGAGAGCAGCTCGCTCCTGATTCGCTCGTGCTTGATGTACCTGGTTGTCGGAGGCTCCGGGATCGGCGGTATCACCTTATCGAGCAGGATCCGGATTGTGCTCTGTTCCCGCACATTGACAGTAACCTTCCGCGGTGTGCTGTACAGGTTGCCTGGAGCACGATTCCATTGCTGGCCTTCGCCGCGATCCATCGGAAGCTTTACCACGTGGCCGTCGGCCCGGCGAAACGTTTCATATCTATGGAGCACGGCCTGCAGGGTGTAGGTGCCGGCGGGCAGGCCGCCGAGACTGTCCATCGGGTAGCCCAAAACCCCGGAATCAAAGATCCTCTCTTCGCCCGGTTTCATACCCTCGATGTCGATTCCAAAAACCTGCTGCGTATTCAGGCTCGAATCGCTGATCTGGAAACGCGGCTCAGCCGAATCGTCCACAGACAGGAGCAACAAGAGCCGTCCGTCAATCGGCTCTCGCGATAGTCCAGATTCGAAACTCACCGCGATCTTGAGCGGCGATTCTAACTGGTACCCTCCCGCCACTCCTCCCCATGCCAGGAGGACGCTCAGCATCGCAGTCAGTCGCTTTCCGGTCATGATCACCTCCTCGTTTGATCGTATCACGGTCCTCCTGTTTCAGGGCGCGCCCGGACCTGCAAACCGGGCTCGCACACACCCTGGCAACTGCCTCTCTGGGGAATGTGCGATCAACGACTCTCCCAGCCTTCACGGCAGCGGAATTTGCCGAGATCATCAAGAAGATGTAGCCTGTCGAGTTCCGTCCGAGGTTGAGTAGTCCGGTCAAGTAGGTCCGCTCTGTCAGAGCGGACCTCGATACCCGGCACTCCAGGCAAGTGGTCCGGGCTGACAGACCGGACCTACTTCAAACCGGACTTAACTTGACTCCCATCGCCGCGGCGAGCTCGAGCCAGCCGGCCTGCGACGTCGACCACATGCGGCCCCCCGTCAGGCCCCCATCGACAACAAGCGCGTGACCGTTGACGAAGCTCGAATCGTCGCTCGCCAGCCAAAGTGCCGCGGCAGCGATGTCCTCCGGAAGACCGGCACGCCCGAGCGGTTGACGAGGCGCCAGGGCAGCTTTCACAATTCCGATCGTCCGGTCAGCGGCCTCTGGATCGAGGCCGAAAGCGCGGCCAAAGATCGGTGTGGCGATTGCGCCGGGGCAAATGCAGTTGACACGCACGCCCGCTTCTCCCAGTTCCATGGCCACGCAACGGGTGAGCTGAATCACGCCGGCCTTCGCCGCGCTGTAGATGTGCCCGGCGTAGCCCGTTTGAATTCCTGCGACGCTTGAAGTGTTGATGATGCTACCCGAGGCCTGTCTCCGCATCACCGGGGCGGCATGCTTCATACCCAGGAAGACGCCGCGCAGGAGAACGGCCATGTGACTATCCCAATCCTCGACCGAGATCTGCTCGATCCCACCGTGTGCACGCGAGAATCCCGCGTTGTTGAAGATGCAGTCGAGTCTCCCGAAGCGTTCCACGGCTCGATCGACGACAGCCTTCACTTCGCATTCCCGACTCACGTCGGCATGAAAGTAGGCGGCACTTTCCCCCAGCTCTCGTGCGAGGCGCTCACCCTTCTGATCCTGAATGTCCGCGATCAGCACACGCGCACCCTCCTGAACAAACAGGCGCACGGTGGCCGACCCGATACCGCTCGCACCACCGGTGACAATCGCAACCTTGCCGGTCATTTTCGCCATTGGTTAGCTCCCTGATGTCCAGCCAGACGGTCGTGTTGATAATGGTTCCAGGTTCATCCCGCGCAGCAGGGCCGGGAATGCCGGGTGAGATCGCAGAGGATCGTAACCCGGAGCAATCTTGATGGCTGTCACAACAACCGGATCACGTTCGTCTATTGCACGTGCTATCCACTCGAGGCACTTATCCCATTCTCCCAGCCCGCCATGAACAAGGGCAATGGCGGAAGCGGGCACGTAGGTCATCCGCCTTCGCGCCATGAGCTCCTCCAGAACTTGGCGCGCCTCGGCGGTCCGGCCGGCTCGAGCGTAGGCGCTGCCCAGCGCCCATCGCGTCGTTGCGCTGTTGCCTGAAAGCTCGTTTGCCTTCTCGGCCGCGCCGATGGCTTCGTCCGGCCTCCCCATCGCGGTCAAAACGATCGAGAGCAACAAGCGGGAAAAGATGAATGTCGGGTCCAAATCGATGGCATGTCGGAACTGCTCGACCGCCGCCTTAGACTGCCGCGTCACGTAGAGCAGATATCCAAGCAGCGAGTTGTAGAACGGATCGAGCGGGTCGAGATCCAGCGCCCGCCGCATTTCGATCAGCGCCTCTCCTGCGCGCCCCAAGGGCAGGAGGAACCACATGGCAAAGCACCAGGCGTAGTCGTATCGGACAGACGCGGAGGAGGGGTTCAATTCCTGGGCGTGGCGGAACTCGCGCTCGGCTCCGGCCCAGTCGAACTCGCCGCTGCCCAGAACGGTCCCCAGCGCGCTGTGGGCGTCGGCGATCTTGTCGTCGAGCCTGAGGGCTTCGAGCGCAGCCGACTTGGCATTGGCGAACGCCTCGCGTGGATGTGCGGATCCCCAGAAGGCGCTCCAAAGGTGGAATTCGGCTAGCATCACGTGCGCCAGGGCGTAACTAGGATCCAGCGCTATGGCCTGCTCACAATACCGGCGACCCGCCTCGCGTCCTTCCTGTGTCATCTTCAAAAGGTGATGCCGTGCCTTCAAACAGAAATTGTAGGCAGCGAGATTCTCCGTGTAGCGCTTGACGAGCGGACGGTTTCCGTCAAGCTGCACCCGCAGCTTTTCCACAATTGCCTGCGAGATCTCGTCCTGAATGGCGAACACGTCCGTCATCTCCCGGTCGAAACGCTGGCTCCAAAGGTGGTACCCGTCGATCGCCTTGACCAGCTGAGCAGTCACACGGATACGGTTGCCCGCCCTGCGCACACTCCCTTCCAGGATGTTCTCGACGTTGAGCTCGGCCCCGATCTTGCGCACGTCCTGCTCCTTGCCGCGGAAGGCGAAAGCCGACGTACGCGCCATCACCCGCAGCCCCGGCACCTGCGCCAGCGCGTCGATGATGTCCTCGGCCAGCCCGTCGCTGAAGTACTCGTTCTCCTTGTCCGCGCTCAGGTTGGCAAATGGGAGCACCGCCAGCGACGGGACGTGCGTCGGCTCTGCGACAATCGGAGCGGCAGCGCGTCCCGAATTGCGGTCGCGCTTCAGCCGCTGCAAGTCTGTACGCAATTCCGGGGCGCTCTGATAGCGCATCTTACGGTCCTTTTCCAGAGCCTTGCTGATGATGCGCTCCAACTCGCCTGGCAGGCCGGGGTTGATGCGCACGGGTGCCGTCGGCACCGAACTCAGGATGGCGTTGAAGGTCGCCGCCAAGGTCGATCCCCGGAAGGGAAGAACGCCGGTCGCCATTTCGTACAACACAACGCCGAACGAAAAAAGATCGGTGCGGGCGTCCGATTCCTCGGCAAGCGACTGCTCCGGCGACATGTAGGCGACGGTACCCACGGCCGTGCCGGGGCTTGTCAGCATCTCTTCCGTAACGGAAGTCGGCACGGCTGTGTCTTGCGCGAGGTGCGCCGGGGCCAGCTTGGCCAAGCCGAAGTCGAGGATCTTCACTGCTCCACGGTCGGTGATGAAAATGTTGGCTGGCTTGATGTCACGATGAACGATCCCCTTTGAGTGCGCCGCATCCAAACCGTCGGCGACCTGGATTGCCAGATGGAGAATCTCATCCGTGCCGAGCGGCTTTCCCTGAATGCGGTGCTTGAGCGTCTCGCCTTCGAGGAACTCCATGGCGATGAAGCGCCGGCCTTCATGCTCGTCGATGTCGTAAATGGTGCAGATGTTGGGATGATTGAGGGCAGACGCTGCCTGAGCTTCGCGCTCGAATCTCTCAAGGGCATGGCGGTCTCGGGACAGATCTTCAGACAGGAACTTCAGCGCAACGGCGCGGCGGAGCCTGGTGTCCTCGGCCTTGTAAACGACACCCATCCCTCCGCCCCCGAGTTTCTCGATGATCCGGTAATGCGAGATGATCTTGCCGATCAAGAGGAGGGACCCCCTGCCCCATCTGCAGCCCCGGCAAAAGTGCGCGTCGGCGGTTGGTGGTATTATAGGGCGATTGGACGTTTTGTCGTAGATCCAACACAGCATCAGGACGGAGAGATGAAACATAGCGCATTTGTCGGAACCTGGAGGCTGGTGTCGCTCGAGATGAGAAAGCCGGATGGCCAGGTCAGCTATCTGCTGGGCCGGGATGCCGTCGGGTACAT
>JAFNAH010000282.1 GCA_017860075.1 Acidobacteriota bacterium
CACAACGGTACTAAACAACAGATTCCCTGGCCGGCTTACGACCGATGGCGGATCGAAGGCGTTGACCCTCAACACGCCGCACGCAGGGGTCATCGGAGAACCGGGCATGGACTACAACGCGGGCTCGGACGAGTTCGGGAGCATTCAGTTCAACGCTCCTCCCTCGAAGGCCTACAAGATCGGCGACAAGCTCGAGGCCATCGTTCCGCACTGCGATCCAGTCGTGAACGAATACGATCAGATGTACGGGATCCGCAAGGATCGCGTCGAGGTCGTCTGGACAATCGACGCGCGCGGGAAGTCCCAGTAGCAGGACGCGCCGGGATGTGCAACGAAAAGGAACACGTGATCCCATATCTGCAACCATGAGCGCCGACAATACAGCCATGAAGACCATCACATCTCTATTGTTCCTGGCCGGTCTGACGGCTCTCTGTCTGCCGGCGTTGCTTCCCATAGCCGGTCATGTCGCGGCCGCGATACCGGACGGTGCGTCCGCTCAGTCCGTCAAGAACCTCCGGCTCGCGGTCAGCGCAAACGGGCGATACTTCGTGGACCAGAATGGCAAACCGTTCTTCTACCTCGGTGACACTTGCTGGCTGCTCTTTCAGCGGCTTGATCGCGAAGAGTTGGACGAGTATTTTGAAGACCGCGCCGCCAAGGGCTTCACGGTCATCCAGGCCTATGTGCTGCGCGGGCTGGGCAAGCAACATCCCGACGGCAACTCGTCGCTTCTCGACGCAACGCCGCTCCTCGACCGCGACCCCACACGGCCCAACGAGGAGTTTTTCAAGAACGTGGACTACGCGGTCAACCGGGCGAACGAACTGGGCCTGGTCATGGGCCTTGTCACCGCCAAGTCCTGGCACGTCAACGAGCATCCGGAGAGAGTATTCGACGAGAAGAACGCCTACACGTTCGGCAGGTTCCTGGGCGAACGCTACAGGAACAACGCCGTCCTGTGGTATCCGGGCGGCGATTCCCCTCCGGGAAAGTACGACGCGGTCTGGGTGGCGATGGCGAAGGGGCTGAAGGACGGCAGCGGCAACCGCCACCTCGTCAGTTATCACGGGCAGGGCAGTACCTCTTCATCTATGTGGTTTCACACGGCGGACTGGCTCGACTTCAACTCGATCCAATCCGGGCATCATTTCGGCTCGGACAGTTACGCGTTCATCAGCAGGGACTACGCGCTGACGCCCGCCAAGCCGACCGTGGACATGGAGCCGGCATATGAGAACCATCCCACCGGGGCCGGCAAGCCGCGCATCGACGCCCACAAGGTGCGCTCTCAGGCCTACTCGGCGATGCTCGCCGGCGCGGCGGGGCACGGGTATGGCGCGTTGGACTTGTTCTACTTCTACAAAGATGCCGACGGTCCCTTTCCGAAGAATGGTTTCCAGCACTGGCGTGAGGCCATGGCTTACGAGGGCTCTCGCCAGGTAGGGCTGATGCGCCGCCTGTTCGAGCAGCGGCCGTGGTACAAGATGATTCCCGACCAGTCAGCCATCGCTTCGGAGCAGGGGGAGGGCACGCAGCGCCTCGTCGCGGCGCGAGCCGAAGACGGGAGCTTCGCGATTGCCTACACACCGCGCGGCGAGCCGGTGAGCATTTACATGAACGCCCTCCGCGGATCGTCAGTGAAAGCTCAGTGGTACGACCCGCGCGACGGAACGTGGCGCGCAATCGGCCGGTTTGCCAACAAGGGAGTCCATGAGTTTGCCGCGCCTTCCCACGGCGAGCAGGACGACTGGCTCCTGGTGCTCGACGCCACACCTTAAGAGCCCGGCACCGTGGCTGCGGTCCGCTGCGGCGGACTTGTGAAGAAGCGGCGGATCACATCGAGCGCCGGCTTTCCCTGGGGCGTGTGGTCGGCATTCGTCGAACCGCCCCATGTGGGATTGGGGTGCCACTTCCAGACGTAGACGCCCCAGATGAAATCGCGGCGCCACAGTTCGGCGAGCAGAGTCTCCCACCCTTCCGCCTGGAGATCGAGGCGCACCATATCGCGAGACGTTTCATAGGGGCCCGGCCTCCAGGGCTCCGTCAACGCATACGAGTTTGATGAGAATCCCGCCTCGGTGAATATCACCGGTCGGTTCCAGCGCACCGACAGACGCTCGAGATTTTCCAGCGCGGCAGGAAGCTTTGCGATCGGATAGTAGCCATCGATCCCGATGTAATCCAGGCTGTCCCAGAAGGGGACTTCCTCCACCTCGGTGTGATGCGCGGCATAGGTGAGCGGGCCGGAGTAGATCGAGCGGACCTCTTCGACCAGAGCGCGCCACTCGCCCGTGATGACCGGAGTTCGAGAAGCCTGGGCCAGTTCGGTGCCGATGCAGAGAATATCGACGTCCGTGTCGGCAGCCAAACGCGCGTAATGCAGCACGTAAGGGCGGTAGTTGGCCATGAACGCCCGCCAATCGGCCGCGTTCGTCATCCGGATGTCCGCTGAGAACTTCCCCTCGTTGAATCCGGGCCCCCACATCTGCAGCTTTACCATCGTTCGCAATCCCGCCTCTTTCGCGCGCACGATGCCTCCATGCAGCACACGGTCCCAATACCCCGTTTGCGTGCCGATCTCGGGAGCATCAAGCCGGTTGATGCGGGCAAAGACGAGCAACTGGACGACGGTGCCTCCCGCAGCGCGCATCTTCCGGAGCTCAAGGGAGGAGACGTCGGTATCGTAGCTGCCGCCGATATGGGAGTAAGCGAAGCCGGCCTGGAAGAAGGGTTTGTGACGCGCAGGCGGGATGGATCGAGAGGTCGCGGGCGTCGGTTCAGTGGCGGACGGGTCGTGCTGGAGACTGCATGCGATATGCGGCGCGAGGAGTGCGGCCAGGGTAACGTATGCAAGGCATGCCCGCGATCGGTCCGACATTTTTCCTAAGAAGAGTGATTTGCCTTTCCCAGGCGAGTGAATAATAGCAGCGCCTGCCGAGGAAATCACCGCACTGTTCTGCCGGGCGTCTGCACCTGCGCCTTTACCAATCCATAGTCAGCGAATCCTCGCAAAAGGTGAGGAGATGCGTGCTGCGAGTCTGCGGGACGGCTTCCATCGCACTGCCCCTGCCTGAACGGGTTGGCTTCCCATGTAAAATCGTTCCAGTGTAGAATCCGGTTGCATCGGCCCTGGTTTCTGCGCGGGTGCGGCATGCGGGTCGAAGTTGAGTCGGCACCCTGGACAGGATCGCCTGGAGGCATTCATGGACTTCGCAGCTATAGGTGACTTGCGGCTCTCGCGGCTTCTGCTCGGCTCCAATCCGTTCAGCGGATTTTCCCACCAGGGGATCGAGCGCGACGACCGGATGGTCCACTACTACACTGTCGCCCGCATCAAGGAGACACTCTTCGAAGCGGAGCGTCTCGGCATCACCGGACTCGTCGCGCGCACGGACTTCCACGTGATGCGGATGCTGCTCGAGTACCGCGACGACGGCGGGAAGCTCCAATGGCTTGCCCAAACCTGCCCCGAAGTCGGGGACGCCGAGACCTGCGTTCGCCGAGCCGCGCGCGGCGGCGCCGTGGCGTGCCACATCCACGGCGGCGTCATGGATCACCTGGTGGCTCAAGGCTGCGCAGGGGAGGTGGCGGATGCCGTCGCGCTCATCCGCTCCATGGGGATGAAAGCGGGGATCGCAGGCCACGTGCCCGCGGTTTTCGAGTGGTGCGAGAAGCACCTCGACGTCGACTACTACATGTGCTGCTACTACAACCCCACTCCGCGCGCGAATGACCCGGAGCACGTCCACGGGGCGGTCGAGGAGTATCGCGAGGAGGACCGGCAGGCGATGACCCGCCTCATCGGCGGCCTTTCACGCCCCGTCATCCATTACAAGATCCTGGCCGCGGGCCGGAACGAACCGGAAGAGGCCTTCGCCTACTG
>JAFNAH010000283.1 GCA_017860075.1 Acidobacteriota bacterium
ATTTGTCGGCGAACACGTCGATGAAGACCTTGACCTTCTTCCGGGCGGCCATCGACATGGGGAGATAGAGCAACTCCCTGCCAACTCGATACAGTGAATGTTCGAGGACATTGTTGACGCCCAGGACCACGATCGTTGTGGCCAGGCCCGGATAGGCCAGTACGCCGATCGATGCGAGGAGCAGGCCGGCAGGCAGAAACAGGATGGCTGCGCCGATCCCGAGGCTCCGTAATACCAGACTGGTGAGTGCCAACTGAACCAGCGCGCCGAGTACGTTGGTGGCGAAGTTCACCTGTGCGAAGAGCCGGCCGATTGCACTGATTTGCTCCGCTTTGGGCAGATCCCGGTATGTACGCGCCGCCGCGTCGTTGAGCTGCCAGTCCGCGAGCTGCGAAGCGATGATGGTCAGGAAGACCGAGAGCACCATCAGGGAAAGATGGCGTGACCGAAAGACTGTCCGGACGATGTCACCGGCACTTGCCTCCCTTTCTTCGGACTTGCGCGCGGCGGCGCGCTCGGCGTTCTCACGTCGACGACGCCAGATAAGCCGGCTCAGGACCATCAGGAGGAGGCAGACCAGGGCGCAGATCGACATCATTGACTGCACGCTGAGGCGGCCGGACAGGAATCCCGGGATCATACTCCCGGTCATGGCGCCCAGGATCGCACCGAAGCCCAGGAGCGGGAAGAGCCGCCTGGACTGACGGCTGTCGTAGACATAGCCGGCAAGGAGCCAGAACATCGCGGTCGACAACGCCGGAACCATCTGAACATAGATGAAGTAGGCATAGGGGACCCAGGAGATCGATCCTCCCGTTGCCCGGCGGAAGAAGAGCAGCGCCACGATGATTCCCAGGTTTACCCCGGTCATCATGCATATTGCTGAGATCCGCCGCGTCAGCCTGAAGATCAGGGCCGACAGCGAGCCGGCGAACAACGCGGTCAGGAGATAGGCGTACGAAAGGTGGCTGGCGGGAAAGTTGGTCAGAAACAGCGCGCTGCGGAGCGGCTTCAGAATGTAGTAGAGAGTCATCACGCCGAAGATGTAGAGGAACATCAACGACGTAACGACGCCTTCGCCGCGCCTCAACGGCAGCTTCGCGGCCAGACGCTGGAGCATCCCTATTTCCCGAGCCGGCGAATCTTGATCAGGAGCAGGCAAATCATAACCAGCAGGATAGCGACCGAAACGGCGAGGCCCTTCCGCCGGTAAGAAAGCTCGTCAAGCGCCTTGTCGCCGCTCTCCTTGCAGGACGCGGCGATCTTGTTCCCCTCTTCCAGCACCTTCAGAAGCGCAGGGGCGTCGAAGCCGTGGACGACGACTCGTGCCTGTATGAGGCGGTCCCGACCCTCACTCAGGTTGTAGAGCGGTCCGCTGACTTCCATCCCGGCGCGCTCGGCGCGCTGCAGGAGCTGGCGCGCCGTTTCGAGCCGGTTCTGGAGATCCAGGATGCCGGACTTCATTTCCGCCGCGACTGTGTAGCCTTTGCTGCCTTTGTCGTGGCAGGTCACGCAGGTCGCATTTTCGTCTACGCCCAGCATCGCGTCGGAGGTCCGGTGGATATCGTGGTTCTCATGGCACGTCGCGCAGGCGGGCAGGTTGCCTTCCGCAAAGGCCTTCTTGTGAGGGCTCTTGTCGAACAGATCCCACTGCACCGAGTGACACTGCCCGCAGACGTTGGCGACCGATTCGAGCCCCGGCGGTGCCGCGCCGTGGTTGCCATGGCAATCGTTGCAGGTGGGTGCGCCGAGGTCGTTGTTCTTCATCAGCGCTTCGGCGTGGACGCTGCCGCTGTAAAGCTCGAACTGATTTGTGGGGATGCTGTAGGCCTGCATGCGTTTCGGGTCGGCATGGCAGCGCGCGCAGGTCGTGGCCACGTTGGTCGCGTAGACGGGACTGTTGGGGGCGGCCACCTCCAGGATGCCGTGAATGCCGTGGCAATCCGTGCAGGTCGCCACGTTGGGGTCGCCCGCCACGTACTTCTTCCCGTGAACGCTGGTGAGGTACTCGGCGTACTGGTCGACCCTTGCCTGGGGATTGTAGGTGCGCATGAAGTCCAAATTGCTGTGACAGGATGCGCACAGCGCGGCGATCTTCTTCCGGGGTGGCCTGCCAATGTAGCCCTTGGCACGATTCATCGCATCGCCGGGGCCGCCGGTGTCGACACCCACAGTCGGGTCGCCTCCGTGGCAGGCGTTGCAGGAAAGGCCGCGTTTGAAGTGGACATCATGCTCGAAGAGCCGGGCAGGTTCCAGGAGGTCGCCTTCGAGCTGCAGATGGCAGCGCACGCAGCTGCTGGCTGCCGGGCTTATGACCGGCCGGGGAGGTACGCCTCCAACCAGCATGAAGAGCACAATGGCCCACATGAGATCTCTCCTGGCGCAGGTCCGCGACCTGAAGTCGCACGCCTGCGCCGATATTGCCAGGCCCGGGCGCCCGGACAGGAACCGGGTGCCGGTCTAGCTCAAGTATCCCAGCGTCGTGAGCACGAGCATGTAGATCACGACGATAACGCCGAAGAGCGCAAGCCGGTCCACGCGTCCTTCACGTCTTTGGCCGGTTGCCACGAACGGCGTCAGCACCAGCAGGAGGCCCAGAAGGCTGAAGCCGAGGATGCCGAGAAATTCACCGTCTATTCCCAGGATCTTGGCCGGGATGTACTTCAGCGTCTGGAACATGAACATGAAATACCACTCCGGCCTGATTCCCGCAGGCGCAGGCGCGAACGGGTCCGCTTTCTCCCCCAGTTCCCACGGGAAGAGCGCGGCGAGCGCGGCCAGGATAGCGACGGCTCCAATCCAGCCGACCAGGTCGCGGAGCAGGAAGTGCGGCACGAACTTCATCCTCGGCACGGCTTCTGCGTCGATCGACGGCGGTGAGCTCATGCCGTGCTTTTGAACCAGGTAGAGGTGAAGGCCGAGAAAGACCGTGGTGACGGCCGGAAGCACCGCGACGTGAAATCCGAAGAGGCGCGTCAGGGTTGCGCCGGTCACTTCGTCGCCGCCCCGCAGAAAACGCAAGAGGAACGGGCCGACCAGCGGCATCACACCGGCGATGTCGGTTCCTACCTTGGTTGCGAAGAATGCGAGCTTGTTCCAGGGGAGGAGATAGCCGGTGAAGCCGAAGGTCAGGGAGAGAAACAGAAGGACGGCTCCCGATACCCATGTGATCTCCCTGGGGCGCCGGAACGACCGGAGGAAGAGAGCGCTGAACATGTGCACAAAGGCGGTGGCGATCATGAGGTTGGCCGAGTAACTGTGTATCGACCGGATCAGCCAGCCGAACTGCACTTCCGTCACGATGAACTGAACGCTCTCAAACGCGGTTTCCGCGCTGGGCCTGTAGTAAAGAAGCAGGAGGATTCCCGTGCATACCTGGATACCGAAGAGGAACAGCGTCATTCCCCCGAAGTAGTACCAGATCGAGTGCTTGTGAATCGGCACATCCTTGTGCTCGATCAGTTCCTGAGCGGCACGCCAACCCAGCCTCTCTTCAAGCCAATCGCCTGCTCGAGATATCCAGGAATTCATCATCACCCTCGCGATACAACGACCTCGTCACTGCGTACGTTGACCTTGTACTCTTCAAGCGGCCTGGGAGGAGGTCCTGAGATGTTCCTGCCCGTCAGGTCATACCTTCCGTTGTGGCAGGCGCACCAGATCACCTTCTCGTCAGGCCGGTACTGGACCGTGCAATCCAGGTGAGTACAGACCGCGTTGAAGGCCCGGTATTCGCCCGGCGCCAGCTGGACGAGCAGGGCCGGCTTGGTGCCGAACTTGAAGATCTTTCCTGAGTTCGGCTTGATCTCCGAGGCTTTGCAGGCTACGACGCTGGATGTCGATGATTCGACAAGCTTCGGCGGAATCATGAAGCGGATGGGGTTGCAGTCGGCATCGGCATCGACCGCAGTCAACTCCAGTTCCAAGGCCCATGGACCGGTTGTGATTTCAGATGCCGACACCGAGCGCGTCAGCGACCCCGATCCCGAGGCTCAGGCGCGGCCCCCCCGGGTCTGATTTAGCCGGGCATCAGAATGTGACCATGATCACCAAAGCTAGGGGACTTTGCGCAGGCTGCGTCAAATAACCCACATTTTTCGGATCGGCAATCGAACCCACAAGCGGGGGAAACTGCAACATGTTTATATGCTGAAAAATACATCACCCCGAAATGCCTGCAGTTTAGGAGCAAGAATTGCTTTGTGACGTCGACCCTCGTGTAGTAGGGTGGGGTGAAAGTGCGCCCTGATTCAATGTCCTGGAGGCTGTTTATGAAAGTCGGGTTGAAAGCG
>JAFNAH010000284.1 GCA_017860075.1 Acidobacteriota bacterium
ATCGACGCGGATCCCACTGCCTGGATCCAAGCACGGGAGCACCATGGTCCGGGGCGTAAAATCGTCCGGGTCCACAAGCGGGCTCAGCCCCATTGTGCGCACCAACGCCTGGATCTCCGGAAGTCGGTCAAGTCCTGCCCCGAGCGTGACGTCGATGTCCTTTGTAAGACGCGGCTCGCCATGCAGAAGCACGGCCTGGCCGCCGATGACCATGTAGGGAACGGCCGCCTGCTCCAGAGCAAGAGCTATTCTTTCAAGCAGAGTTTCGAACATTCAGCACGGCCGCCAGGCGGATATCGACGTCAATGCCGTCCAGGGAATTTCGCAGCGGAAGGATTCCAAGCAGGCGTGCTTCCTGATACAGAGCCTCCAACGTCCGCAGGTTCAGGAAGTAATCCGGCGCCCGCGAGCGCGCGAGGTCATCCTCCATCGTTCGAAGAAGCTCCGGATTCTTGACCATAAGCCTGTCGCCTTCCCACGCTACCAAGGTCCGCACAATGATACCCCGATTTCCCGACTACTGTGAACGGGTATCGTAACAGCGCGCCCGTCGCGATGGTTTCAGCGCTCATGGCTTCCTGTGTGTCGGGTCTTCTTGTATCCGGGTCGGATCGCTGCTTTTCGGAACTCGCGTGCTGTGGCGCATGCACGATATCAGCCGTATCGGCCGCCAGCTGCAGTTTCTGCTGGCGGTGCAGCTGCACTCGCTGCCCGACGGCGCGATCTATGCCGGCCAGACGACGCACGAGGCCAAGGCCAAGAACCTCACCGTGGCGATACAGAACTCGGGGTACAAGCCGGTCACGCAGTAGTGACCACAGCATGTCGTCGACACGTACCTCGAGAAGCCCGAAGACGTGGTGACGCTGGCGGTGCAGATGAACTCGCTGCCCGACGGCGCGATCTATGCCGGCCAGACGACGCTCGAGGCCAAGGCCAAGAACATCACCGTGGCGATACAGAACTCGGGGTACAAGCCGGTCACGCAGTAGTGACCACAGCATGTCGCATATCGGGCTATCGGCTGACTCGACCGCCGGCAGTATGACTCGCGGCTGCCAGGGACTTCTATGCCGCGGCGTGATTGGGTTGGACGCAGGATGCTGCCGGGCGAAGCGCCGCAGGTGCTAAGATAACTTCGTGGGCGGCTGGTATATGGATTCAACTTCCAGCATCAGTCGCAGATGAAAGCAGAGGGATCCAACCGTGAAAATCAAACCTATCCTGCCTTTACTGATTCTCTCAGGCGCCCTCCCTGCTTCTCAGGACGTGGCCAGGCACACGCAGGAGGAGCTTCATCGCCTGCACCAGGACACGAAGGCCTACATCGCCTCGCTCGAAGATCCGCAGCGGGACGCATATCAGAAGCCGCACGAAGTAGTCACCGCTCTGGACCTGAAGGACGGTGAAGTGATCGCAGATGTCGGGGCAGGAGCCGGATACTTCTCACTGCGATTCGCGAACCACGTTGGAGAACGGGGGCGGGTGTACGCGGTGGATATTAGTCCCGACATGGTCCGCCATCTGAACCGGCGGATCCGCGATCTGAAACTGCGAAACGTCGTGACCGTCCTGGCAGAGCCTGACGACCCTCTTCTCCCGGACGGTTCGATCGACCGATTCTTTCTGTGCAACACCTGGCATCACATCGACGGCCAAAGCCGGTACCTGGCGCTGATGAAGCGAATCCTTAAGCCGGGAGGCCAGGTAGTAATGATTGACTTCCAGAAAAAGGAGCTCCCGGTCGGCCCTCCGGTGGAGATGAAGATCGCGCGCGAAGACCTCATTCGGCAGATGGAGACTAACGGATTCCGGCTTGTCAAAGAGCACAACTTTCTGCCCTACCAGTACTTCCTGATTTTCGCCGTGCAGTAGTACGGCTCGCGGGCATACTGTCGCGCGGGGTTGGCATCGTCTGACGTCGGCTCCCCGGAAATGGGAGTGCCTGCTGGGCGTACCACGTTTCAATCAGCCCGTCGCTCAATGCAGCAAATAGTGTGGGACTCGTAGCCGGTCCGCTGGCCCGGTGAGGCTGACGCACTCAGGGAGCGGATGCGCGAACGTGCGGCTCCCGCCGGCGTCCCCCAACCAGGCCGTCCCATCAAGGCAGAATGTCCATCGCAGTGGCGTCCGTGTGTGCGATGATGCCAGAGACAGAGGAGGCTTGCGCATGAATCGACGAGATGCTTTGAAGGGCATGATGATGGCCGGTGCGGCAGGGGCGGTCGGCCTTGCAGCAGGTGATTCCGGTGCCGCTGAGCGCCTGGCGGCTTCAGGCACCGCATCAATCAGAAAGGACCTGAACACGCCGCCGAAACAAAAGATGGTCATGATCGGTGCCGGCAGCGCAATGTTCACTCAGGGAATCATCATCGACTGGATCAACCGGCGCCCCGAAGGAGAATGGGAAATCGCGCTCGTCGATATCAACCCCGTTATCCTGGAGGCTACGGACAAGCTGGTTCGCCGTTACATGCTCAGCGCAAAGAATCCCGCCAAGATTACCTCCAGCGTCGATCGCAAGGATGTTCTGTCCGGTGCGACGATCGTGATCTGCACCATCGGCGTGGGAAGCCGCCGCGCCTGGGAACAGGACGTGTTCGTCCCCCGCAAGTTCGGTATCAACCAGCCGGTGGGGGATTCAGTGATGCCAGGCGGGATTTCACGTGCGATGCGCATGATCCCTCCGATGGTCGATATCGCAACCGATTCGCAGCGCATGTGTCCCGAGGCGAGGTTCATTAATTACTCAAACCCGATGCCCATGGTCGTGAGGGCGCTCTATCGCAAGACCAACGTGCGGGCCCTCGGGCTCTGCATGGGAACCGAAGAAACGGTGCGCTATCTCGCCGAGTTTGCCGGTATCCCGCAAAAGAGCGTAAGCGCGCGCTGGGTAGGGCTTAACCACCTGACATGGATTACCGAACTACGCACCGATGGGAAGGATGCCTGGCCGCTTGTTCGCGCAAGACTGGCTGAGCGCCGCCGCAACGGCATCGACACGAAAAGCTGGGCATCGCCGTTCGGCCAGCAGAAGAATCCAGGGATGCTGACCCATCCCTTCAGCTGGGAGCTCTTCGACGAGTACGGGGCTTTCCCGGCTCCCATGGATCGCCACGTCACCGAGTATTTTCCGGAGCGCTTCCCGGGCGGCAAGTACTATGGATCCACCCTGGGCGTCGATGCCTACTCGTTCGAGAGGACCATTGCCGTGGGTGACAAGATTTACGACGAGACGATCAGCCTCGCCAAGGAGGCGGGACCCGTCGATCCCGGGAGGCTGGATGCCACGGAAGGCGAGCACATGCAGACCATGGATATCCTCTCCAATTTCTACTACGACCGTCGCCAGGAGTATGCGGTGAACGTCCCGAACCGCGGCGTCGTTTCCAATCTGCCGCCGGATGCAATCCTCGAGATCCCCGCTGTGAGCACCCAGGAAGGCATGGCGCCGCTTCCGGTCGGGGAAATCCCCTCGAATCTGGCTGCCGTCCTGCTTCGGAGGATCGCCGTCGTGGAGGCTGCGGTAGAGGCGGCCCTGACGGGAAATCGTAAAATGATGGTGGAGGCTATGATCATGGACGGGGCGGTCAAAGACTACGCCACCGCGGAGAAGCTCACCGAGGCGATGCTCAAAGCCCAGGCGGAACACCTGCCGCAATTCGCATGACCGGCCGGGCGGGGGACAGTCACCGGTGTCCTTCTCTCCGCACGTCGAGCATTCTGGCATCCCTCCGTTGACGGAGCATCGGCAACAGCCGTTCCGCCTCCAGGGACTTTGAGACTGTTCATGGTCGAGGCGGTTCGAAGTCACGCTCCCGTGCAATATTGTTCTGTTCTCTAATATGCTCCTGCTGTATTTTTGTAGCAGAGTCGAGCGTTGCGGACGGGTGATCGTGCATGGAGGAACTTCTGACAGACGTACCCGAAGCGCAGGCAAAGGGCGAGGCCGCCGAAGGCTTCTCCTTGCTGCAGAGGGTGGAACGCACCGGGGACTCCACCGAAATCCCCGACGGGCATCCGTCTGTCGATGGAGCGCGCGGTCCTGACCATCCGCAGCATCAAGGCAGCGCATCCCAGGCAAGAGAGCTCCGCTCCGATTACCGCCGTGCTTCGGTTGGGGAGTCCCAGGTTGAGGCAAAGGACGCGAGCCGCGCAGAACCCTTAGATTTGCCGCAGATCGGAGCCCTTGTGCGGTGCAAGGCTTCCTTGCTCCGCAGTCCGAGGCGAACGTCGGGCCGCGTGAAGGCGGTGGTGTCTCAGGAATATGGCCAGGCCGTCGTGATTCAGTCCATCTGGGGCGACGAGGTCACCGTCACGGCAAAGGAGTACTCCCGCTTCTTCGAGGAGTGCGACCCGCGGGACATCGCCAGGCAGTACTGGGAGAGCTGATTTCGGGAG
>JAFNAH010000285.1 GCA_017860075.1 Acidobacteriota bacterium
GGGTCATGAATCCCTTGGCCGCGTGCTCGATCCGGGTCCAACAAGCGGATTGAAGAAGGGTGATTTGGTGGTGGGCATCGTTCGCCGGCACTGACACTGACACTATATTTCCTGCTTTGAGAAAGGAGAAAGCATATGCAACTCGGAATGATCGGATTGGGAAGGATGGGTGGAAACATGGTGCGCCGATTGATGCGCGCGGGGCACGAGGTCATTGTTTACTCCGCCACGGCAAAAACCAGGGAGACCTTCGCAAAGGAGACGGGGGCCTACGCGGCCTCGTCGATCGCTGAGCTTGTCGGCAAGCTCAAGCCGCCGCGGGTGGTCTGGTTGATGGTGCCTGCGGCCGCAACCGATCGGACCTTGGAGGAAGTAGCGGGCTATGTGCAGAAGGGGGATATCGTCATCGATGGCGGCAATTCTTATTACATCGACGATATCCGGCGATCCAAGCAGCTGTCGCCCAAGGGAATCCATTATGTCGACTGCGGTACGAGCGGAGGCGTCTGGGGCCTCGATCGTGGATATTGCCTCATGATCGGCGGGCCGAAAGAAGCGGTCCAGTACCTTGATCCGATTTTCAAGACCCTCGCTCCCGGCCGGGGATCGATTTCCCGGACGCCGGGCCGGGAGAAAGTCGGTGGTACAGCGGAGGAAGGATATCTCCACTGCGGGCCTGCCGGCGGAGGTCACTTTGTCAAGATGGTTCACAATGGAATCGAATACGGCCTCATGGCCGCTTACGCGGAAGGCCTCAACATCCTGCACCATGCCAACGTGGGAAAGAAGGAGCATGTCGTGGATGCCGAGACAACACCCCTGCGCGACCCCGAGCATTACCAGTATGATTTTGACCTGGCCGACATCACTGAGCTGTGGCGGCGGGGGAGCGTGGTCGCCTCGTGGCTTCTCGATCTTTGCGCCATAGAGTTCGTTGAGAGTCATGATCTGTCGAAGTTTGCGGGAAGAGTGTCGGATTCGGGAGAGGGGCGATGGACGATCCTGGCGGCCATTGACGAGGGAGCGCCGGCGCCTGTGCTGAGCGCCGCCCTCTACCAGAGGTTCAGTTCCCGGGGGGAGGACGACTTTGCGCGAAAGGTGCTCTCGGCCATGCGATTCGGTTTCGGAGGCCACCACGAAAAGCCGGCGAAATAGAGGAGGAAACAATGACCCTTCAACAGTCGGATGCGTTTGTCTTCTTTGGGGCAACGGGGGACCTTGCCTACAAGAAGATCTTCCCTTCCCTCCAGGCGATGGTCAAACGGGGGAACCTCAACGTGCCGGTGATCGGTGTGGCCAGAGCGGCCAAGAACCTCGACGAGCTTCGGGCCCGGGCCCGGGACAGCCTCGAAAGACGCGGGGAGTTCGATCCCACGGCTTTCGCCAAGCTGAGCGGCCTGCTGCGCTACGTGCGGGGCGACAACGGGGACCCCGCGACATACCAGTCGCTGCGCAAAGAACTCGGCGGTGCCGAACAGCCCGCGTATTACCTGGCGATCCCGCCTACCATGTTCGGAACGGTTGTGGAACAGCTCGGGAAGTCGGGCTGCGCCAAGGGCGCCCGTGTCGTCATCGAGAAGCCTTTCGGGAGAGACCTTGCCTCGGCGCGGGACCTCAATAAGATCCTGCTGGGGGCGTTTGACGAAAAGGCGATTTTCCGGATCGACCATTACCTTGGGAAGCGGCCGGTGGAAAGAATGGTCTTCTTCCGCTTCACCAATACATTCGTGGAGCCCTTCTGGAACCGCCACTACGTTGAGAGCGTGCAGATGACGATGGCAGAGGATTTCGGAGTCCGGGGCCGGGGCGCTTTCTATGATGAGACGGGAACTATCCGGGATGTGATCCAGAATCATCTGTTCCAGGTCTTGTGCAACCTCGCGATGGAGTCCCCTGTCAGAACGGACAGTGAATCCATACGGGATGAAAAGGTCAAGATTCTGAAGGCGTTCTCGCCCCTGGACGAGAAAAGCGTTGTCCGCGGTCAATTTCGCGGCTACCGCCAGGAGAAGGGGGTAGCTCCTGGATCCAATGTGGAGACCTTTGCCGCCCTCCGGCTGGAGGTCAGTTCGTGGCGCTGGGAAGGGGTTCCGTTCTACATCCGGGCCGGGAAATGCCTGCCCGTGACCTGCACGGAGATCGTTCTGCGGTTACGGCAGCCCCCTACGGTGTATCGTGGATTCCATCTGAAGCAGAATTACTTCCGGTTCCGGGTCAGTCCCGAAGTCATGGTCGCCTTTGGCACGAATGTTCTCGCGCCGGGGGCAACGGTCGCCGAGTCCCACGAGATGTTGGGGGTACGTCCAACCGCCGCAGATGAGATGGATGCTTACGAACGGGTTCTGGGGGACGCCATGGCGGGAGACGCCACGCTTTTTGCCAGGCAGGATTACGTGGAGGAGGCCTGGCGCATCGTTGATCCCGTGCTGAAGGCAGGCACTCGGGTGTACGAATACGAGCCGAATACGTGGGGCCCGCGTGAGGTTGAGCGGGTCACCCCGCCCGGCGGGTGGCACAATCCCTTAACCCCGTAGCGCCAACATCATTCACGAAGACAGAAAGGAGAACGATCATGTCCAAGGTTACCGTTTTGCTTCATCAGATAGGGCAAAGCCTGTGGCTCGACAATATCACGCGCGGCCTGATGGATAGTGGAACGCTGCAGAAATATATCGACGAACTGTCGATCACGGGGCTTACCTCCAACCCGACGATATTTAACAACGCCATCAAGAATTCCAACTTCTACGATAAGGCGATCGCCCAAAAGGTCAAGGAGGGCAAATCGGGCGAAGCGCTGTTCTTTGAGCTCGCCATCGAGGATCTGACCCGCGCTGCCGATCTGTTCAGGCCCATCCACGAGCTCACCAACGGCGTGGACGGTTGGGTGTCGCTTGAAGTTTCGCCCAAGCTGGCGTATGACACCCAGAGCACGCTGAAGGCGGCGAAGCAGTTGTACGCCCAGGCGGGCCGTCCGAATCTCTTCATCAAGATTCCCGGCACCCGTGAAGGCTTGCCCGCGATTGAAGAGGCGATCTTTGCCGGCGTGCCGGTGAATGTGACGCTGCTCTTTTCGCCTGATCATTACCGGGCCGCGGCGGCAGCGTATCTGCGCGGCATTCAACGGCGCATCGAGGCGGGCCTGAATCCGCGCGTCGAGTCCGTCGCTTCGGTCTTTGTCAGCCGCTGGGACGGCGCCCTGGCGGGCAAGACGCCCGACGAATTCCGCAACCGGCTGGGCATCGCCATGGCGGAGCGGACGTACAAAGTGTATCGTGATCTGCTCAACTCCGACCGGTGGATGAGACTCTCCAACTACGGGGTGCATCCGCAGCGCCTGTTGTGGGCCAGCACGGGCACCAAAGATCCGCAAGCCTCGGACTATCTCTATGTGAGAGCCCTGGCCTCACCGAACACGGTCAATACCATGCCGGAGACGACGCTGTTGAAGTTTGGCGAGCATGGCGAGCTGGGGCGGATCCTCTCCGCCGGCGGCGGCGAATCCGATGAGGTGATTTACCAATTGCGGCGTATGGGTATCGACATGGATGCGCTTGCGGCGCAGCTGCAAAAGGAAGGCGCCGAATCGTTCGTCAAGTCGTGGGAAGAAATGATGGATGTGCTCGCCAAGAAGGCGCAGACGTTCAAGTGAGCGAGGAGACCGTCATGATATCCTGATGTCCGATATCATTGCCCAGTCCGGGCGATCGTCTGACGCCGGAGACGCTGGGTAAGCTGGTCGCATGGAGAATATTACCCTTCAGCGGCGAGCTTCACTGGCTGGTGGATATGGCGGCCGGCGGGCAGGTCAAGGCCCTGCCAGCATAAAGGAGTCAGCATGAATCAAACCTCGG
>JAFNAH010000286.1 GCA_017860075.1 Acidobacteriota bacterium
CGAGGAAGTCGTGGAGCAGATCGACATCGGCGGTCCCAGCATGGTGCGCTCGGCGGCCAAGAACCATGCCTATGTTGCGGTCGTCACGGATCCGTCGGATTATGGATGGGTGATGAAGGAGCTCGAGAGCAACGACTGCCGCATCGGACCGGCGAGTCGGTTCATCCTGGCACAGAAGGCCTTTGCCTCGACGGCCAGCTATGATTCGGCGATTGCCGCCTACCTCGCGGACCGGACCTGGTCGACAGGTGGGGTGGTAAAGCACGGCTCGGGATTGCCACGCCTCGAGGTTCTGGCACTCGAGAAGGTGCAGGACCTGCGCTACGGAGAGAACCCGCACCAGCGGGCTGCTCTTTACCAGCCGGCCGGTTTGCCGAAAACGGGTGTTGCCGGTGCGGAATTCCTGCATGGGAAGGAACTGAGCTACAACAATCTCCTGGACTCCGATGCCGCCTGGAACCTGGTTCTGGAGTTCGACCTGCCGGCGGCCGCGGTCATCAAGCACACAAACCCGAGCGGTGTCGCCAACGCGGACACTCTCTGCGAGGCTTATGTCCTTGCGCGTGAATGCGATCCGGTGTCGGCGTTTGGATCGGTTGTGGCGGTCAATCGCCTGGTGGATGCCGGGACCGCGACGGAGATTTCCAGCACCTTTGTGGAAGTCGTCCTCGCGCCGGACTACTCCGGGGAAGCCCTGACGATCCTGAAGCAGAAGAAGAACCTGAGGCTCTTGAAGCTGAAGATGCAGCGAGTCTCTTCCTTGAGGCATCGCGAAATCGACGGCGGTTTCCTGGTCCAGGACAAGGACGCCTATTACCTGCGCCCGGAAGAACTCAAGATTGTGACGAAACGGGCGCCGACCGCGCAGGAACTGGAGGCGATGCTCTTTGGCTGGCGCGTCGTGAAACACGTCAAATCGAATGCCATCGTGTTCGCGGATGCCCGCAAGACACTCGGTATCGGCGCAGGGCAGATGAGCCGCGTGGATTCGGTCAAGTGGGGCGCGCAGCGGGCCGGCACACCGCTCGCCGGCTGTGCCATGGCGTCCGACGCGTTCTTCCCGTTCCCCGACGGCATCGTCACGGCGGCCGGTTATGGCGTTCGGGCGGTCATTCAGCCGGGCGGCTCAGTGCGCGACGCCGAAGTGATAGAGGCGGCCGATGCCCATGACATTGCTATGGCTTTTACCGGCATCCGGCATTTCAGGCACTGACCGACCCGAGAGGCGTCCGGGAGGGGGGAATCCGTGATCTCCTTCCTTCGCAGTCTGTACCGCCGCTGCGAGAGGTTCCTGCCCGTCGTCACTTTTTCAGTCGGGTTCATCTGGGATTCCCTTACCCTTACCCGTATTGACAGCCTCCTGGACAACCTGATTCTGCTCGGCTACACGGTAGGGCTGGGGGTCATGATCGTGATCGTCCTGCGCCGGCAGGAAGGCGCCTCTCTCCCCCTCTGGGCCGGCAGGCTGGAGCCGCACTTCCTGTGGGCAATCCAGTTCCTCCTCGGCGGGCTCTTTTCCAGCTACGTGGTGTTTTACTTCAAGAGCACTTCGTGGTCACAAACCCAGTACTTCTTCCTGCTCCTCGTCATACTTCTCGTCGGGAACGAGTTTTTGCACCACCGGCTCGGCAACGCAACACTTCTCGCGATACTGTTTACCTTCTGCATGATCGCTTTCCTTTCCTTCTTCCTGCCTGTCATGCTCGCTGACGTGGGGACACGTATGTTCCTCGCTGCCGGCATCATCAGCGTGGTTGCCGCCTTCCTGGTCTTCAGCCTGGGCCTGGTGAAAGCACGACGCGGAGCCATGCAACGCATGAAGCCGGTTTCAATCTCGATTCTGGGCACATACGCGGCGGTGACCCTGCTTTACTTCGCCAATCTGGTCCCCCCCGTTCCGATCGCACTGAAAGACGCAGGCATCTATCACAGTGTCAGGAGAACGGCATCAGGATACGAGGTGCGCTACATACCATCGAGGCACGGGTTGTTTGCAAAGGACTGGGAAGACCCCTTCCATTTTCAGCCCGGCGATGCGGTCTACTGCTACACTGCCATATTCGCGCCACGGGGCATCCGGGTGCCTGTCAACCACGTGTGGAGCATGTACGACCGGTCGGAGGGCTGGGTACAGAGGGCGCGCGTCGCGTTCGAGATCCATGGCGGCCGCGAGGGAGGGTACCGCGGATTCAGCATGAAGAGAGCTGTCGTCCCGGGCATCTGGAGAGTGGAGGTCGAAACAGGGGAGGGCAGGGTCCTCGGCCGGATCGACTTCAAAGTGGTTCCGGGCTCGAAACCTCCACGGTCTATGGTGACCCGTATGATCCGCTGACGCCTGCACCGGCAGTGCACCCAACAGCCCGGCGGTCGCCGAACCGGAGCGCCCTGTGCGAAGTCGGGTGTTACAATTCTCGTTTCAAGAGGGGATCGCCATGCTCATGGTCATCGACGTCGGAAACACCAACACGGTCCTCGGACTCTATCGCGGCGAGGAGCTTTCCCATAACTGGCGTCTGGCTACAGAACGGGAGAGAACGGCAGATGAGTGGGGAATACTCATCCGAACCCTGTTCAACCTCGGGGAGATCGCGAACGGAACCGTGTCGGCAATCGTGATCTCATCGGTGGTTCCGCCCGCGCGGCCGGCACTCGAAGAGATGGCTCTGCGCTACTTCGGTGTTCAACCCTTGTTCATAGAACCGACCATGAATCTGGGGATGCCGGTCCTCTATAATCCTCCGAGCGACGTAGGCGCAGATCGCATCGTAAACGCCGTCGCCGCCTTCACGGCCTTCGGCGGCCCTGTCATCGTGGTCGACTTCGGAACCGCCACGACGTTCGACGCCATCTCAGGAGCAGGTGAATACCTGGGCGGCGTGATCACACCCGGGATCGGGATCTCCGCCGAGGCGCTCTTCCTCCGGGCGGCGAGACTCCCAAGGGTCGAGATCCGGCCTCCCGCCAAGGTGATCGGCGATTCAACGGTTGCCAGCATGCAGGCGGGGCTCTTCTGGGGGTACGTCGGCCTGGTCGACGGCATTTTGAAAAGGATGAAGCAGGAACTGGAAAACGCCTACGTAGTGTCGACGGGTGGCCTGGCGGAATTGATCTCCCCCTCCTGCGAGGAAATCGATTCCGTGGACCGCAATCTCACTCTCGAAGGCATGCGCCTCATTTACGAACGCTTGAAATGAATTACTACAACTACTTCACCGAGGTCGAGGAGCATTTCGTGCGGCGAAGGGGGAAGCACTTGTTCGTCTCCCCACTGGACTGGAGCCTGATCGCAACCTGGCGTGAATCAGGGGTACCGCTGAACGTAGCTCTGAGGGGTATCGATAAGGCAATGGACACCTACCAGAGCCGCCCCCGTCGCAGCAGCGAAAGGTTGAGCACTCTCTTCTACTGCCACGACAGCGTGATGGCCGAATTTGCGGCTCACCTCGAATCTCACGTGGGAGAGGGGAGCGACGAATCTCCGCAACCGGCGGCTGCGTCGACCGCGGACGGGGAGAAGGAGACCGAGGGACCCGACAAAGAAACCGTACTCCAATTCCTGAATGCGAGATTGAAAGAAATAGAAAAGCTCCGGGAGAAACTACATGATCGCGAGCCTGCATTGGAGGCCGTTCAGAGAGTTCAGGCTCGCCTTGTGGAGGTCGTGGCGGAAGCACAGGCTTCCCAGGAGCCTGACGCGGAATCGCTGGAGCGCGACCTCGGCATTCTTGACGGACTCCTGGTTGCGGAGTTGCAGGCTTATCTCCCGGAGGGAAGACTGGCCGAGTGGGAACAGGAAGCAAAAACCGAACTGAAGGTCTACAGGAAGCGGCTGCCCAAGGAAACATATCAGAAGA
>JAFNAH010000287.1 GCA_017860075.1 Acidobacteriota bacterium
AGCCGAGGAAATCCCCCGGACGATTGCCGAGCTGCGAGTGTACCTGGAGCGGGTCAAGAGCGGCACGGGCAACGCCGGCGGAGAGTCCGCCGCGAAACCACTCAAGTCGGGCACGCGGGTGCGCCACGCCCAATTCGGGGAAGGTATCATCCTCAGCCGCGAGCGCGTCGGCAATGATATAAGGCTCGTCGTAACATTCAGCCTCGCCGGGCGAAAGACACTGCTCGAGAAATACGCCAAGCTCGAGGCGATCTGAGCCTGCGCCGGAGCACCGCGAAGAGGGCCGGGAGAAGTCGCCATGAAAGTGGAGACCGAGGAAGTCCACCAATCACGGCACCGGAGCGAGCGGCATGCGGCCGCCCGGAGCATCCAGCCCATTCTCAACCCGCGATCCGTTGCCCTGGTCGGAGCATCCCGGCAACCCGGAACCATCGGTGCGGCCCTCCTGGCCAACCTGAAGAGGTGCGCGTTTACCGGGCCAATCTATCCGATCAATCCCAAGGCCGCAGAAATCGACGGCCTGACCGCTTACCCTGCCGTCTCCGCCGTCGGCGCGCCAATAGACATGGCGCTGATCGCGGTTCCCGCGCCCATGGTCGAGAGTGCTGTCCGGGATTGCGCCCGCGCCGGAGTGCGCGGCGTGGTCATAGTCAGCTCAGGTTTTGGAGAGCTGTCCCAGGAAGGGCGTGAGATCGAAAAGCGCCTGCGCGATTTCTGTCGAGCGTCAGGCATGAGGATGGTGGGCCCCAATTGCATGGGCGTCCTGAACACCGATCCCGCGATTTCGATGAACGCCGTGTTTGTGCCGCCCTGGCCTCCGGCGGGCAACATCGGGTTGCTTTCACAGAGTGGCGCCCTTGGATACGTGATCCTGGACCGGATCGAGGCGCTCAAGATCGGGTTGTCGACCTTCATTTCGGTCGGCAACAAGGTCGACGTGTCCGGCAACGACCTGCTTGCATACTGGGCTGAAGACCCCCGGACCGACGTGATCGTCCTCTACCTGGAGAGTTTCGGCAATCCGCGCGAGTTCGCCCGCGTCGCACCGGAAGTGGCGTGCCGCAAGCCGATCGTGGCGATGAAGTCAGGGCGGTCGGCGGCGGGAACGCGCGCCGCCACCAGCCACTCGGCATCTCTCGCCAACCTGGACGTTGCAGTTGATGCGCTTTTTGAGCAGGCAGGCGTGATCAGGGCGTCGACGCTCGAGGAACTGATGGATGTTGCCGTCCTTCTCGCCAATCAGCCCGTGCCTGCAGGTCCGCGCGTCGGTGTGATAAGCAACGGAGGCGGCCCGGGGATACTGCTTGCCGACGCCTGTGAGGCCCGCGGCCTCACCCTCCCCGAACTTGCCCCCGGCACCGTCGAGGCGCTGCACCAGATGCTGCCCAAAATGGCAGGACTCGCCAATCCGATCGACATGATCGCTTCCGCGACAGCTGCACACTACGCGGCCGCAATCGAATTGGTCGGCAATGATCCCGGCATCGATTCTCTGATCGTGATCTACCTGCCCCCGCACCTTCACGACCCGGCCGAAGTTGCGTCCGCGATCTCCGAGGCCGCCGGAAAGGTGCCTCTCGAAAAGCCCGTGCTGACCGTGCTCATGTCGTCGAGAGGGGTTCCCATGCCGGAAAACGCCGGGATACGCGGCCGTTTGCCTTCGTACAGTTTCCCGGAGAACGCCGCCGTCGCCCTGGCGGCAGCCGAGCGATACAGCCGCTGGCGGACCCGCCCTGCCGGGCGTTGCCTTTCACTGACGCCATCCGCACAGGCGGCGATCCGTGGTGTGATCGACCGTGTCGTCGCGAACCACGGCAAGCCGGTCTGGCTCGAGCCCGACGATCTGGCAACGGTATTGCGGGCGGCAGGGATCGAATTCGCGGCCATCGAAGAGGCGCACGTTCGGGACGCGGCATCAGTTTCCGAACGTCTGGGCTACCCGCTGGTGCTCAAGATCCAGGCGCCGGAAGTCCTGCATAAGAGCGACGTGGGCGGAGTTGTTCTGGGGCTGCGTTCGAAGGATGAAGTCGCTGAGAGTACCGACAGGCTGGTCCGGGAGATGAAGAGTGCCGGCATCACGCTCGAGCGCGTGCTGCTCCAGCGTGAAGTCAGGGGAGGGATCGAAGCGCTGGTCGGCGTCACTGCCGATCCGACCTTCGGTCCGCTGCTGGTGTGCGGCCTGGGAGGAGTCCTGGTGGAACTCATCAAGGATGTCTCTTTCCGGCTCACGCCCGTCAGTGACGTTGATGCCGCGGAAATGCTGTCGAAGTTACGTTCTGCCAGGCTTCTGGATGGATACCGGGGCAACCCTGCTGGCGACCGGGCGGCCCTCATCGACGTGATCCTGCGGGTTTCGGCGCTCGTGGAGCTTGTTCCTGAACTCCACGAACTGGACCTGAATCCGGTCAAAGTCCTCCCGCCAGGAGAGGGTGCGATCGTAGTGGACGGACGCCTGCGTGTGGGGCGCGTGTAGTATCTGACTGCTGACTTGCGAGGAGCCATGGTGACGTCCTTGTTTCGGAGAAAGCCGCTCGATGCGCTGATCGCCGAAAGCGGCGACGAAATGCACGGGCTGAAGAAATCGCTGACCACAGTGGACCTGATCGCGCTTGGTATCGGAGCCATCATCGGTGCCGGGATCTTTGCCACATTGGGGGCCGCCACCTCCGGAAGCAACGGCCTGCCCCCGGCAGGTCCGGGCGTCACCGTGTCCATCGCACTCACGGCGATCGCCTGCGGCTTCTGCGCCCTCTGTTATGCGGAGTTCGCCAGCCTCGTCCCGGTGGCCGGCTCGGCCTACACTTACAGCTACGCGACGCTCGGGGAACTCGTGGCGTGGATCATAGGATGGGACCTGATCCTCGAGTATGCCGTAGGCAACATCGCGGTAGCAATTTCCTGGGCTGCCTATTTCCGCCAGCTCCTGCTCGGCTTCGGCATCGAAATCCCGGCATGGATGGCGACGGACTATCGCTCAACGCAGATCGCGGCAAGAGCGGCCGCGGAATCCGGCGCCGCCATGCTGAGCCCGGAAGGAAGCGTTGCCTACCAGGCACACCTGAATCACCCGATCCTGCTCGGCATACCGATCATATTTAACGTGCTCGCGATCGTGATTGTCGCCCTGATCACCTGGCTTCTCGTGATCGGCATAAAGGAGTCGGCCCGTTTCAACAACGTAATCGTCGTATTGAAGGTCATCACCCTGTGCTTCTTCGTGGCAGTGGGCGCCTTCTATGTCAAACCCGCCAATTGGAAGCCGTTCTTCCCCGGCGGACTCTCGGGCGTCTGGACCGGCGCCTCACTCATCTTCTTCGCATACATCGGTTTCGACGCCGTATCGACCGCCGCAGAAGAATGCCGTAACCCGGCCAGAGATATGCCTCGGGGCATCATAGGCTCCCTGGTGATTTGCACGATCCTCTACATCGTGGCGGCCATGGTCCTGACGGGGATGATCCCGTTCAGCAGACTGGTCGGGGTCGCCGACCCGCTGGCTGCCGCGCTCTCGTATGTTCACCAGGACTGGGCTGCCGGTCTGCTCGCGTTCGGGGCCGTGGTGGCTATGACTGCGGTGCTGCTGGTCTTTCAGCTGGGACAGCCCCGAATCCTGATGGCGATGTCACGAGATGGCCTGCTGGGCAGGACCTTTTCGAGGATTCACCCCAAGTACCGCACCCCCCACGTGACGACCATCCTCACCGGGATCTTCGTCGCCATATTTGCGGCCGTCGCCAACATTGACGAGATCGTGCAGTTGACCAACATCGGAACGCTGTTCGCCTTCGTGCTGGTCTGCATCGGCATCCTCGTCCTCCGTCGCCGCGAACCGGACCGGAAG
>JAFNAH010000288.1 GCA_017860075.1 Acidobacteriota bacterium
TTTTCAGAAGCGGGAGGTTCAGACAGGAATCGCGAGCGGGGGATTTACCGAAATTCGGTCCGGGCTCGAAGCGGGAGAGCCGGTGGTCACCAGCGGCAGCTTTGTTGTCAAGACCGAATTCCTGAAGAACCTCATCGGTGAGAGGGAATAGGGACAGCGACGGCTTTGCCGGGCCTGTCAATGATCGGGAGCGAGGATGAGAGATGCTTGAGGCAGTCATCGCGCAGACAATGAAGTACAGGAATTTCGTGATCCTGGGCGTGCTGGTCCTGGTGGTCATGGGTGTGTATTCATATTCCAGGCTGCCCATAGATGCTTTTCCGGACGTGACCAACGTGCAGGTCGAAATCCTCAGCACGGCCCCAGGCCTCTCGGCGCTGGAAATAGAGCGGTTCGTCACCTACCCGATCGAAAACGCCATGAGAGGGCTTCCGGACGTGACGCAGATGCGCTCCATCACGAAGTTCGGGCTCTCGGTGGTGACCATCGTCTTCAAAGACAAGGTCGACATCTATTTCGCGCGGCAACTGGTCTTCCAGCGGCTCGATGAGGCGAAGGCAATCGTCCCCGACACCGCGACGGTAAGCATGGGACCGATCGCCACTGCGATGGGTGAAATCTACCAGTACACACTGCAGGGAGCGACCCCCGGGGATCCCGGGCAGCAGATCCGGTATCTGACCGACCTTCGCACGTTGCAGGAGTGGGTCGTGACCCCGTTGATCAAGAGCGTGGAGGGTGTCAACGAGATCAACTCCTTCGGAGGATATTTCAAGCAGTACCAGGTGGTGGTGAATCCCGTCAAACTGATTGCATACGGCCTGACTCTCGAGGACGTCTATCGGGCGATCGAAAGAAACAATGAAAACGCGGGGGGCAACGTCCTCGACCGCTTCGACGAACAGTACATCGTAAGGGGGGTCGGGCTGCTGAAGTCGGAGGACGACCTGAGAAATATCGTCCTGACGGCTCGTGAAGGCACTCCTGTCTTCGTCCGCGACGTCGCGGATGTTCAGATCGGCGAAGCGGTCCGGCAGGGCGCCGCGCTTCTGAACGGCGAAGGAGAAGCTGTCGGCGGCATCGTGATGATGCTGCGCGGCGCGAACCCCCGGGAGGTACTCGATCGCGTCAAAGCAAAGGTGCAGGAGATCAATGACAACAACGTTCTACCTGCGGGGATCAGGATCGTTCCTTACTACGATCGCTCCGGGATCGTATCGAGCAGTGTCAGGACCGTTAGCACGGCGCTCCTGGAAGGATCCATCCTCGTCCTGATCATTCTCTATCTGATGCTGCGCAGCCTGCGCGGCGCCGCGGTCGTGATCCTTGCGCTTCCTCTTTCCCTGTTCCTCACGTTCATAGTGATGAAGCAGGTGGGGCTGGACGCGAACCTCATGTCGCTCGGCGGCCTGGCGATTTCGATCGGCATGGTCATCGACGCGACTATCATCCAGGTTGAGAACGTCCAGAGGCGCCTGAGCGAGAGCGGAAATCCAGGACACAGGATCCCGACGGTCCTGAAGGCGGTTCTTGAAGTCCGCAAGCCCAGCATCTTCGGCGAGCTGATCATTGCGACGACATTTCTTCCCATCCTCTCCCTGGAGGGGCTGGAAGGGAAGATGTTCGGCCCGCTGGCGCTCACGGTGGCGATCGCTCTTCTGGCGTCGCTCGTGCTGTCGATCTTCGTCATCCCGGTGTTGTGCGCGCTGGTGCTGCGCCCGGGTCCGGAAAAGGAAAGCCCCGTCATGAGGGGGGCGAAGGCATTGTACGAACCACTCCTCGCGTGGGCCCTGAGGAACAGATACCTGGTCATATCCGGCGCAATGGCGGCCTTGCTTGCAGCGATATTCGTGGTGACACGGCTGGGGACGGAATTCATTCCCATCATGGACGAGGGCGCTTTCGATATGGATGTTCAACTCCTGCCCGGCATTTCCCTCGCCAAGGCGCTCGACGTCACGAAGGTCGTGGAGAAGAAGCTCCGGCAGTTCCCCGAACTCACGACTGTCATTTCACGGACCGGGCAGACCGGGATCGCGCTCGAGGCGAGGGGCGTCGAAAAGACCGGGTTCACGGGGATCTTCAAACCGCGATCGGAGTGGAAAACGGCGGCGGATCGGGATGAAATGACCGAGAAGATGAGGATCGCCCTTGCCGCGATTCCAGGAATGGCATTCAGCTTCAGCCAGCCCATACAGTGCCGTATCGATGAACTTGTGGCAGGAACCCGTGCTCAGCTGATCGTCAAACTTTTCGGCGACGACATGGACGTCCTCAGGGACAAAGCCGAGCAGATCGGCGCCGCACTGCGCGGCATCCGTGGGACAGCAGACCTGGTTGTAGAGCGGATCGACGGACAGCCGTACCTCTCGATCGACATAGACAGGATCAGGATTGCGCGCCACGGCATCAACGTCAGCGACGTGCTCCGCATTGTCGAGATATCCGTCGGCGGAAAGGCGGCGACAAGACTCTACGAGGAGAACCGCGCATTCGACGTCGTGGTCCGATATCCGGGCGAGTTCCGAAACTCGGTCCAGACGATCGGCAACACGCTCGTCCCGACGCGCGACGGCTACAACGTGCCACTGAACCAGCTGGCTAATATCCAGGTCATGCAGGGTCCGGTGCAGATCAGCCGGGAGAACGGACAGCGTCGCATCGGCGTCGAGATCAACATCCACGACAGGGATATTGGCACCTATGTCGCCGAGGCGAAGGAAACCATCAGAAATCGGGTAAAACTGCCGCCGGGCTATTTCACAACCTGGGGCGGACAGTTCGAGAATCAGCAACGCGCGATGGCCAAACTGGCGATCGTGGGCCCGATCGCGGTGGGACTGATACTTCTGCTCCTGTTGGTGACATTTCGGTCGATCCGGCTGGCCATGCTGGTCATACTCAACCTGCCTTTCGCCCTCATTGGCGGCGTACTCGCGCTGGACTTGTCACGCCTCTATCTGTCCGTTCCGGCCTCGGTGGGATTCATAGTGCTCTTCGGCGTCGCGGTTCTGAACGGCGTAGTGCTGGTATCCCACATCGCGCAGCTCAGACAGGAAGGCGTTGCTGTCGAGGAGGCGGTCGTGCGGGGGAGCCGGGACAGGCTCAGGCCTGTGCTGATGACGGCTTCCATAGCAATCTTCAGCTTGATTCCGATGCTGTATGCCACAGGCCCGGGATCCGAGGTGCAGCGCCCGCTCGCTACTGTCGTCGTCGGCGGGCTGGTGACATCCACAATCCTGACCCTCCTGGTGCTGCCGGCGCTCTATCGTTGGTTCGAACCAAAACAGACCGAGGTCGAATCGTGATCGGGAGTTCCAGCGGGATCCGGGACCGATACCAGCCACCCGCATTTTGGTCTATACTTCAGGCATATCTTTCGAATCTTGCACCGGTTTCTCTCGGTCCGGGTTCCCGACGTCAGATTCGGAGAGCCGGGCTGACATGGAGTTGGCCATGCAACGAACGGTCTCATTCACTCTCAATGGCAAGCCGACTCGAGTGACGGTTGACGAAGAGCGCATGCTGCTTTGGGTGTTGCGCTATGACCTCGGACTCACCGGCACCAAGTTCGGCTGCGGCGCTGCGCTCTGCGGCGCCTGCACGGTGATCGTGGACAAGGAAGCCGTCAGGTCCTGTTCGATTCCAATCAAAGAGGTCGCCGGGAAACAGGTCCTGACCATCGAAGGGCTCAGCAGAGACGGGCGGCTTCACCCCCTGCAGGAGGCGTTTCTGAAGCACCAGGCGTTTCAGTGCGGCTTCTGCACCTCGGGGATGATCCTCAACGCGTACGCTCTGCTCCTGAAGAAGCCTCAGCCGACGCGCGCGGAAATCAT
>JAFNAH010000289.1 GCA_017860075.1 Acidobacteriota bacterium
GTTTCGTATCTCCAGTAGAAGGTTTCCTTTCGCCTGGCCTGGATGGACAGCTTCTGGTCCGAGCCGAGCACCTCGACCGCTGACATTACGAAATCGCCTGCCTTCTTCAGGATGTCCGGCTTGATGAGGTCAATAACGTCACCGACCTGGTTGGTCTTGAAATGGGGTCCATCCGTCGCCACGAAGAACGCCGGCACGCCGTTATAGAGGAAATAGGTGTGATCCGATCCGCCCGGTCCCCCGCGGCCCGGAAGGCTGTTCTCCACGATTTCCTTTGGGAGGCCTGCTTCGAGAATCTTCCAGACTTCCGGGGCAAAGTAGGTACCGCGGACGTTGACCTTGCCGGTGCCATGGCCTTCCATGTCCAGGTTGATGTTGGCGACGGTCTTTTCCAGCGGATAGACCGGATTCTCGGTGTAGAACTTCGAGCCCAGGAGTCCTTCCTCTTCCGCGGCCCAGAGGGCGAAAACGATCGTGCGCCCGGGCTTGAACTGGCGGAGCTTCATTACCCGGGCCGTTTCCATGACAACTGCCGTTCCCGACGCGTTGTCGTCTGCGCCGTTGAACACGTCACCGGCCATGTCCACGCCGAGGTGATCCATGTGCGCGCCGACGATCACATATTCGTTCCTGAGGGCGGCATCGGTCCCGGAAATCCTGGCGAGGATGTTATGCGTAGGCCGTTTTTCGTCGAAGACAATCTCGAGATTGACGAGGGATCGAACCCCCAGGTCATAGGACTGGGGCTTGCCGGTCGTCTCGATCTGCTCCAGGAAATAGCGGGGATCCGCCTTCTGCCACTTGAAGATGAACTCGACGACGCTCCTCTCGAGGGAAATGATGACGAAGTCCGACTTGTAGTTCTCCTTCTTGAGGTCTCTGCGAAAACCGCGGAACCCCTGACCATCCTGCATCTCGCTGCGGAAGGTCAGCACACCTCGCGCCCCATGCTCCTGGGCCGCTTTGATCCGGTTCTGAAACCGGGCTTCCTCTGCCAGCTTTTCTTCGAACCGCCGGGGCGTTTCGGTGGCGAAGAGAACCAGCTTGCCTTTGACATCGACACCCGCGTAGTCGTCGTATTCTTTTGATGCTGCCGAGATCCCGTAGCCCACGAAGACGATCCCGGCTCCGAAAGTGCCTGACCCGGAATAACGCTGCTGGCGCCAGTCATCACCGTAGGCGAATTCGCGCTTCGCATTGTGCGCAATGATGTTGAGTGTCGCGCCGCGCTGGACGGCGTAGTACTCGTAGGTCATCTCCTGGAAGTAACTGCCCTTCGGACCTGCCGGCTCGAGCCCCCAGCTGCCGAGTTTTGAAGCGATGTATTCGGCGGCCATCTTTCCTCCGGGCTCGCCGGCCATGCGCCCCTGCATTGCATCCGATGCGAGGACCTTGATGTATTCATAGGCCGCCTGTCCGTCAAAGCCGGCATTCCGGTCTTGCGACGGAGCGAGAGGAGCCCAGAGTGAGAGGCTCAGGACAAAGGCGGCTAGTGACCGCAAAATCATTATGATCTCCTTTGGTAAGTCGGGTCGGTGACGCAAGGCGAGGATCTTAACTCGGGGCACGCAGCGCGCGAGTGGCCCTGAAATGCGGGTAACCGGTGCACAATTCACGGAGTGGAAGGCTAGCAAGTGGATCCCGCAAACGCAACAACTTCGATTCTGATCCTGCGTTTCAGTTCAGAATTTGAAGGATCACAGCACCGTTCGGCCTCAGAATCGGCCCTTGCGCCCTGAGGGAATTGCCGGAGCAATCTCATCGAATTCCGGATGTCCGGCTCGGAATCGGAGCGATTATGGCAACCACCACAGCCTTGCAGCCCGCCGGCCGGCGGGCCGTCCGCAGTTCATGTCAGGCTCCACGCAGCACCAGCAAACGAAGCTTGCCGCCGAGCCATGCGGGTAGAAGCGCAAGTGCGACCAGCGCCAGGGGGTACGAGGACGGCCTGGGTCAGAGGGCCGGCAAAATGGGGGAAATTGAACCTCATCGCTGGACAGTGGTCGCGCGGTCAACTATAACCACTGCATGTCACTCCTGATCCTCTCGTTCGCTGCCCTTTCGCTGCACCTGGTGCCGACTAACGCCGCGCAAGGCGAACGCCCGGCGGCGGCCCGCTTCGAAAGGGCCGCTTGTCCTGTCGAAGTTGCTGCAGGTGAGCGGATCGATTGCGGTGTGCTGCTCGTGCCTGAGAATCGAAACAAGGCGGAGAGCCGAACCATCCGACTGCCGGTAATGCTTTTCCGGAGCCGCGCCGCCTCTCCGGCCATAGACCCGGTTCTCTTTCTGACCGGAGGGCCCGGGAACAGTGGCGTGGCCGGACGGCGCTCAGGCCACGGAATTCCTTTCCTCGATGAACGCGACTACATTGTAATGGAACAGCGCGGCACCGGCTTCGCCAGTCCTGCGCTCGAGTGCCCGGCTATCAACACGATCAAAACGGAGATCGCCGCAGGTCGCCTGCGCGGAGACGCAGCGAATGCCGAATTGGTCAAGGCGGCGAGGGCCTGCCGGGAGAAACTGACTGCGTCCGGGGCGGACCTCGACGGTTACACCAGCGAAGCCAGCGCTGACGACATCGAAGACCTGCGGAGGGCGCTGGGCTATGCGAAGTGGAACCTCTACGGTCTCTCCTATGGAACTCGTCTCGCTTTGACTGTGCTCCGCAGGCATCCGTCCGGTGTTCGCAGCGTGGTGCTCGATTCGGTCCTGCCGCCCGAGGTGAACTTTGACGAGGTGGCGAGTAGCAACCTTCTCCGTGCTCTGAATGCTGTGTTCGACGGATGCGCGAGCGATCGCGAGTGCGGCACTGCCCATCCGAGCCTGCGACGGGGCTTTGCAGATCTCGTGGCCGCTGCCGACCGGCAGCCACTCAGGCTTCCGATCGACCCGGCAGATGCACGGGGAAGTCACGCCGAGGTGCGAGGTGCTCAGCTTGTCGATGCCATCTACAACGCACTGCACAAGCCGCAGGTGATCCCGCAAATTCCGCGGATAGTGAGCGCCGCTGCGGCCGGCAGCTGCGCGGAATTGCTCGCTTTGGTGAAAGAGAACCTGGGCCCGTCGTCGGTGAGTTGGGGCATGCGGTACTCGGTCTGGTGCGCTGAGGAAATGCCGTTTGAGAGCGCCGAAAGGATCGCCGCCCAGCTCTCACCCGGGTTGGGGCTCGGAGGCATCGACGAAACAACGGCATCGCCCGAGGTGTGTCGCGCCTGGAAGGTCGCTCCGGCCCAGGCGGTCGAGAACGAGCCGGTGAAGAGCGATATCCCAACGTTGATTCTCGCAGGCGAGTTTGATCCCGACACGCCTCCCGACTGGGGGCGCCAGCTCCTGGAGTCGATGCCCAACGCGCGCTATGTGGAGTTCCGAGGGCGGAGCCACGGGGCGGGATTCACCGCTTGCGGCGTTGAGGTCGTGTCAGCGTTCCTGCGCGAACCGGGTTCTCCGCTTCCTGTGGAGTGCACGCTCAAGATCCGCGGCGCCGACTTCGGTTCAAGCGCGCGCGGAGCAAAGCGGTAACCATTGCATCAGGGTGCAACCCCTGGTGGAAAACCTGTTACGCAGGTGTTTGCATTGGATGGCAGCGTGAGTTCCAATCCTGATGACCTTGGGAGGGGGCCAGCAATGCAGCAACAGCTTCTGATGCCACCGAAAGAGTGATCCAAGTCTAGGTCTAGGTTTTTCAGCCAGTCCGCTCATTTGTATACCACTCGGAAGGAGGGTGCGATGGACCGACGTGCTTTTTTGGGGACCACATTAGGTGCAGCTGCGCTGCAAACCGTTCCTCGTAGTGTCTCGGCGAAGCAAGCGCCACCGATGAAGA
>JAFNAH010000290.1 GCA_017860075.1 Acidobacteriota bacterium
TCGAAGGCAACACCAGGCGTGCCATCGACTTCCATGAGGGCGACAGGATTGATGAAGAGGCGCTGAAGGCGCTCATTCGCGCCGCCGTGGCGCTGAACACGTCCTCAGCCGCCCGGCGGCCGGGGGCGAGAGCATAGCCGACCGGGAGGGATTTGAGGCGGCGTGAGGTATTCGTCCGGCAGCACGGACGGCGGGGTCTCGTGGCCGGTGCCGTGCGGGACCGCACCGGAAATGGCTTCATTGACGGAAATTACGCCGCTCCCGGCGCAAGCAATCATCCGTTGCGCACGAGCACGATCTTGCCTGTCACGCCTCCCTTCCCAAGCAGCTCGTGCGCGCGTCGTGCCTCGGCAATGGGAAATCGTTGTGCGACCAGCGGCTTGATCTTCTGCTTTTGAAGGAGGTCAAACAGGGCGATCAAATCCTGTCGAAAGAATTCCGGCTTAAGCCGTTTGAGCGTCTGAATGCTGTAGGGGACCACCCGTTTCCGGCCCGGGAGAAGCCAGCCGCCGGCGATGCACAATCCGAAGAGGGCGGTTCCACGAAATCGTTGACGACGACCCGGGCGACCGGAAGCCAATCCCTCCCCACGCAGCGAGTAGGGATTCCTGCAACTCCTCACAGAGCTGCGGATCATGCTCCCTGCCAGGGTTGTGGGCGAAACAGGGCGTGCTGACGGACTCCGCATCCAAAGAGGCCACGGCGTGCACGCCGCTAACAGTGGCCCTGAGACTTGGCGAAACTCCGGCGCACTAGGCGCCGGGCCGAATGTTTTGGTTAACGCGAAAGAAGTTTGCAGAATCGTACTTCTTCTTGATCGCGGCCAGGCGGTCGTAATTGCCCCGGAAGGCGGCCTTCACGCGTTCCTGTCCTTCTTCCATCATGAAGTTCACGTAGGCGCCGCCTGCCGAGTAAGGATGCAGGGCATCGAAATAGTCTTTGCACCACTTCGTGATCAGGTCCTTGTTGGCCGGGTCAGGATCGACGCCCACGATCACCAGAGCCCAGTTGGCGTCGCGGAAGCTGAACGCCGTGTCGCTCATTCCTACCCGGTGCGCGGCTCCGTCGATGGGATAGATATGCGTCTGGGAGAGTGCGGTGGGTAGGCGCGAGGCGTGCTCGAGGTGCTTGGAGATGGCCTCGTCGTTCAGTTCCTTGACAAAGTCGGCGCGCCAGTACCATTGCAGTCCCGCTGGCAAGAGCGGGTCGAACAGGCTCTGAAGCATGGGGAAGGGCATGGGGCCTACCTGGTCGAGAGCGGGCTTACCGACCGTGCGCATCGGCTTGGTGGCTTTGTCGGTCTGCTCGGGCGACGCCGTCGAACACCAAATTACAGCGCACATCTTCCTGCCATGCAGGTTTTCGGGGAAGAGTGGCACAGGCGGTACAGCCAGAAAGGCGAAGAAACCGGACACATCCTCGGGCGCCTGAGAGATGAACTCCCTGTAGGCTTTCATCACTTCCGTGGTCTGCTCGATGGGCCAGAAAGTCGGCCCGGCGTTCACTATCTTCACCGGGTGGAGGCGAAACAAGAACGAAGTTACCACGCCGAAGTTGCCGCCGCCGCCCCGCACGGCCCAGTAAAGGTCTTGATTCTGCTTCTCATTCGCCGTCACGAAGCGGCCGTCGGCCAGCACCAGGTCCACCTCCAGCAGGTTATCTATGCTAAGGCCGTAAGTCCGTGTGAGGTGGCCGATGCCGCCCCCCAGCGTCAACCCGGCGATGCCCGTGCTGGATACAGTTCCGGTGGGTGTGGCCATGCCGAAGGCGTGCGTTGCATGGTCTACATCGCCTCCGCTGCATCCGCCTCCCACGCGCGCGGTGCGTGTGGAGGGATCGACGCGCACTCCCTTCATTTGCGAAAGGTCAATCACCAAACCGTCATCGCAGATTCCCAGCCCGCCACCGTTGTGTCCGCCGCCGCGAATGGCCGTCAGCAGGCTATTTTCGCGACCGAAATCCACGGCTGCCATGACATCGGCCACATCCACGCAGCGCGCTATCAGCCGCGGACGCTTGTCGATCATGGCGTTGTATACTTTGCGCGCATCGTGGTACGAAGCATCGCCGGGTCCTATGAGTTCTCCGCGAAAACGCGATCGAAGTTGCGCCACAGTCAGGGAAGGCATGAAGTACTCCTTTGCGTTTGATCTTAAGGCACTTGGCCCGCCATTGCGAATCTCACCCGAGTCAGATGGATATTGCACCTTCTACAAAATTGCCAGGACCGTTTGTGCTGAGATCCTTGTCAAAAATCAACTCTCCGTTGGCGAGTAAGACAGCGGCCGCCACGTCGAAGTTGAAGGTGTCTTCCTGCTGCTCAGATTCAGGCCACCCGACAAGAAAAATACAGCCTGGGAGCGTGGAGAAATGTTCGATTTTGAACATTTTTGCTGAATCTTTGCCTTAGTTTGGAACGGCGGGATGACTCGGACGCTGAATCGAGCATTCAATCCTAAATCGCGAATTGGACAGTTCCATATCACATTGGCACCTTAGTTTCCCGCATGCCCGTTCAGCGGGAGCATGCCAGTCTCCGGTGGCCGGCTACTCGAGCAAGTGCTGCGGGCTCAGAGGAAGTCTGCACAGATCTGAGACCCGCAGCACCATTCTGATGTAGAATCAAACACATCGCCGTCATGGCAGCCCTGGAACAGACAAGCGCTGTCAGCATGGCCCCTACAATTCGAAAGCTGGCGGGCGCCATGGGAAGGCTGCAATGCAGAACTGCAACTTGTTCCGACTATACGCCGATCCAAAGCAGATCGGCGCGACCTCCAGTTTCCGTTTTTTTATACGGCCCGATAGGGCTTTCCTCCGAAACCCGAAGACTCCAGGAAACCGACTTCGTGAGGCGCCCGGCAGAGCCCGGCGGCCAACGGAGTCTGAATTTATGGTGACGAAAGGAGAGGATATTCATGATTGAGTCGTCCAGTAAAGCGACCGGGACCGTTAGCCGGCGGACCCTGTTGCGGCAGTTTGCAGGAGGTGCGCTCCTGGCAACAACCTCTTCAGGCGTGCGCATTGCTTCCGCGTCCGAATCGGTCACGTTCCCATCCGAACCGTTGATTTCCGTCTGGGAGCACAGCGCCAAAGTCGACATCGCCCCAACCGTGAAAGAAGTCGGATTCAATACGGTGTGGACGCATGACAAACCGTATTCAGGACAAAAGCTCGAAGATACCTTGATGTACACCCATATGCGTACGCCGGGAATCAAGTACGTCATTGCCAAAATCGAAAGGGGCATCTGGGGATGGAAGTTTGATCAGGCAATGGCGCACGCGGAGTGGATTGCGAACCTGTCGCTCACCCGCGGGGAAATCGTCGGGTTGTACCTGAACGATTTCATCGAGGAGATGGAAAAGACCAATGAGGGCGGGCATTCAGCCAGCGAATTCCGCCAGATCATTGCCAAGGCCAAATCCATCAATCGCCGGCTGCCGATCTGGGTACCTTGCTACCCGCCCCGCGAGCTGGAAAAGCCTTTTGACTTTGACATCGACGCGATCATCTTCAGTTTCTATAACACGAAGGTGCTTCAGGACCACGCGAAACTGGTGGACCAGGCACTGAAGAAGTTCCCGGGAAAACCGCTCATGGGATCGGTCTACCTGAATGCCGGCAGCGAACGCCGCTGGTTGAACGAACAGGAGTACAAGCAGTTGCTGGACTTCTTCGTTCAGGACATCAACGAGGGCAAGCTGTGCGGTCTGAGGATTTTCCGTGTCGAGAACCTGCAGCAACGCCCTGAGTACGCCACGTGGGCGAAGGAGGCGCTGGCAAACCTGAAACGCACGTGACACCGAGGCCGCCGATCCAGGAAGCGAAGACAGCTCTCGCCGCCCGGCTGCCGCCAACCGGCTTCTGGCTGCGACGGGCCCGGTCTGCAGGCTTGTGCGATTCAGGACTGCCGGGAGATGCGTGATTCGCAGGGTTGGCGAGGACGTGATGAGACCGACAAGGGGATATTGATCCGTGTAATCAGGGAGAAACTTGCGATCTTCCACGAGATGCGCCTTGGGACTGTACAAGGAGGGATCGAGTCCTGCCGGCTCCTGTTCCCGCACACCGCAACCGCCGACTGCAAGGCCTGCCGGCATTTCGCTTCTGTCGATTCTTATCGTGTATTCCACGGGAGTCAGGCAGGAAGGGACACAGACCCGATAAACCCACCGCTCGCTCGCATTCCTCTTGCGGGACCCTCAAACAGAAGGCCCCGCCCATCTTACCTATCGGCCACGCTGTCGGTAGCGCCTGCCTGTGCTACTTCTTCAGAATCCGCAATGCGTTGTCCCGGTAAAGCTTTTTGAGAGTGGCGTCGCTGAGCCCTACACCGGAGAGGGCAAACCGCGTGTTTGCCACGTCCCAGGCGTAAAAGTGTTCGTCGAGCGTCTCCCAGATATGGAATGTGTTCCGGTACATCGGCAGGCTGTAACCCTGGTCTGTGCCATACACCAGGCGGTTGGAGTACTTCTCCATGAACTGCTTCGCGAACCTCGGGATGGCTGCCACATATGATTCCCGCTGGGATACGTCGGAATACAGATTTGGATACTTGTCAAGCATTGCTCCAAGCCGGTTCAGATCGAATGTCTGGTTTAGGAAATGGCAGGCGACGAAGGTCGTACGCGGGTGCTTCTTCAGGGCGCCTTCCAGGGTGGCGACCACTTGTTCAAGGTTCAGGATATCCGGCTTGTTGTCGAGCCTGAAATAGAGAGCCTCGAACAACAAGTCGTTAGTTGAGTCCATCGGTTCGTACATCCATCGCGGATCTCCAACGTGGACGTTGATCGGCAGATTGAGTTCGGCGATCTTTTCCAGGACAGGGTCCATGCGGGCATCGTCGAAATGCATCGGCGGGGTCGCCCCGCGCAACCCTGCCCCCTTGTCGGTGACCTCGCCGACGCCCCTGGCACCTAGCTTTACGCATCTTTCCAGTTCGGCGATGGTGGAGGTTGGGACGGATCCTGAGAAATCGAGCCCGCACCACACTTCGATGCGGTCGGGGTATTTCCCGAAAACGGCCGCCGCGTTATCGAATGCCTTCCCGGTACCGCAAAAGAGGATGGTTTTTCCAATGCCGCATTCATCCATGCTTTTCAACAGTTCGGCGGCGGCCTTGTTCAAATCGCCGCCTCCGCGGGGGGCGTGCATGTGCATGTCGATGGCCGGATACTTAGCCTTCAGGACCGGCGTCTGGGGCGTCTTGAAAATGGATTGCGGCCTGTAATCCTTCAGGAGCAGCGTGTCCTGCAATCCCGCCTCTCCTATCTGACGCTGCTGTGCTTGCGAAACCAGGATGATTACGGAACACAGCGACAAGAGCAGTAAACCCTTCATCAGTAGTTTCTTCATTGGGTTTTCCTCGCATTTATTGTGGCCACCGATTTCACTGATTCCTTCAGTCCAAGTTGATACCGTTCCCCTGCTTTGCATCCCATTTCTGCAGGACGTCTTGATATTAACCTACTCCGAAACGCCTGTGCTCCGCAAAAACTTCGCACAAAGCCGGTCATCACTCCCTCGACTCTCAGGCAGCAGCCTTGGCGAGTCGATATTCATGATATCCATGGCCATGCAGGATGCCACGGATCATATTGCGCGCCATCGTTCAATCCTACTTTCTCCCGGGGAGGCTGCCGACGAGATTATTGCGGTGCACAAGGGAACTCGTAGCCACCGCTTTCTCGAAGCCAACCGGGCCGATTGGGGCGGTGGCGATTTCAGGGACATCATGTCGGGGGTGGATTACCTGATCGGGCGCGGAGTAGCAGCCCCGGACCGGCTCGGCATCGGCGGATGGTCGTACGGCGGCTACATGGCCGCCTGGGCGATCACACAGACAAACCGGTTCAAGGCGGCGGTTGCAGGTGCCGGAATGTCGGACCTGGCCAGCGAGTTCGGGACCGAGCCAAAGCCCGCATATGATCGCTGGTACTATGGACTGCCCTGCGAGAATCCGGAGAGGTTCGCCAAGAGCTCGCCGATCGCCTACATCAAGAAGGCCCGGGTTCCGACCTTGATCCTGCAGGGAGAAGCCGACACGACGGATCCAATCGGCCAGAGTCAGCAGCTGTGCCGCGGCCTGAAGTACTATGGAGTGAAATCGGAGTTTGTCGTCTATCCGCGTGAAGGTCACAGCATCAGGGAGGAAAAACATCAGCTAGACATGTACCGCCGGATCCTCGCCTGGTTCGAGACCTATCTGAAGCAGCATGAAGCCGGGAATTCCTGACAGCAATCTGCGAACAGGGGACAGCCGTTTGCTGTTGTGCGTGGATGACCTCCTCCGTGGAAAGGACGTTATCTGAACTGCCGGTAAATATTGAAACCGAGCGCCCACGGGCCGTCTGCGTTGACCCCATAGTGAGCCGGGGTAAAGTCCCTGCTGCGCGAAACCAGGACGGTGAAGACGTGGCGCCATGTCTGGACATTGAACCCGATCGTGACAGTAGAGTGCGCTTCCCCGAAACCGCCGAAACCCGCAAGGCGGGGCACCCACTCGGCCGACACGGAGTAGCGCGGATGCAGCGCGAAGTTGCCTCCGAAGCCAAGTGAAAAGGTGTCGTTGTGCTCAGGGT
>JAFNAH010000291.1 GCA_017860075.1 Acidobacteriota bacterium
GCTCAGCAAGGACGACATCTACACGTACAGCGCGCTGAAGTTTGCCGGCGACTATACCTCCTGGGAGTCTCCCTCGGGATTGGTCGCGTTGGGCAGGACCGAGGCGGGCGTGACCCTTTTGATCGTGATCGGTGAAGGGACGGTTGCGATCCAGGCACCGGAGCAAGTGCGCGAAAAGTTTACTGCCGCCTTCGGAGGCTATCCTGTCACTACGAAATTCGCCACGCTGTATATGCGGCTGCACCCTCAGGAGTTCCAGGACGTGTTCGGCAAGCAGACGCTGACAAAGAGTCCGGATGATGCCGCTCTCGCCAAGGCGAAGGAGATCTACGACCAGAGGTTTCTGACCTCCTATCACGCCGGCCCGCGCGCGATTCTGCCTCCGGTCAAGACGCGGGTGATGGATTTCGACACACCGCAGTTCGGGCAGATTACCAACGAGGAGGGTTACTGGATCAGCCTGAACCGGATTACTCCGTTTGCGAAGATCTACCCCGCACGCTTCGTGAATCCGAAGCAGAAATAGTCGACCACGCTGACAAGGCGCAGGTTTCAGCTGCCCCGCACCACGGATCAGATCGAAGGTATTATCGCTGTCGGAATCGGCATCGGGATCGCAGTCGGTATCGGCATTGAGTCAAACTGAATCCTGCAATCCGCCGGCGGGCGATTTCGAATGCCGACTTCGATTGCGCTTCCGATCCCGACACCGCGAATTCTTCAGGTTTTCTGCGAAGTTCCGCATCAGCGGCGCACGACCTCGAGCCCCTTTGAGGGCGCGCTTATCTTCTGAAGGACACCGTCCTTGTCCACCCACAGCTGCAACTGAAGCGCGTCGGAAGCGGCCTGGAGGACGCGAACCTCGCGTTTCTTCCCCCGCAGTTCCATCTCTGCTGTCGAAATCGAACAGGCGCACCAGGAATATGAAGTGGTGGTAGATGTTGGAGTCGAGCATTGTGTAACGACTCGGGAGGAGGAGACCGCTCCTGCGATTGGTCCCTTTGCCCTCGAAGTCGAACATGACCTGGTTGGGGGCGAAACTCCCGGTGATGGATCCCCGTACGCCGTCGACATCGGTCTTGAGGAGGTAGGCGCGTGGCACGTAGTCGCCGTTCATCTCGAGTTTCGTCTCCATTCGCACCTTCTGACCCGGCGTCGCCGGATTGCGGAACTCGAGAACTGAACTGCTCGTCACGGACTCTGCTGCAGCCTGGATCGCGAATTTCTCCGAGCCTATCTCCCTGGCGCCAAAGAAGATGACAAACTCGCCGTCCTCGGCTGCCGGTTTCCTGGTTCCCACTCTGGCCTGCAGCACTCCAGCGACCGTCACAGCCAACATGCACCCGGCCAATAGGTGTCGCACGCGAACTGACATCCCCTGCCCTCCTGCTCTCACACGCCGTGTCTTATCCGGATGACACATCGGTCGAGTGCGCCTTCTCATTGACGATTATGGTATCACCCGGCAGCAAGTCGTTTCTCTTGTACCCGCTGTCAGCCATCAACCGGCCGCAAGGCCCCCGTGCCGGTCGATGACTGGACCACCGGAAGCGGCAGGTTCCTTCGCCCATCCGGTACCACCCGGCCTCGCAGCGGCCTCGCGTCTCTGGTCGTGAAAGCGTTTTCCCACGCCGAAAAGGTGCCTCCTGCCCGCCAGGCATCCATGGCAGCCAGGCCGGCGCGCTCATCGCACTGCGAGAGCATGTATTCCACCCACGCCCACCTGGCGGAGGTTGAGCGCAGCTCGACCTTCCCCTTGAGGCCGGCTCGCAGCCGAGCGAGTTTCTGATTCACCGAGGTGATCGGCTCAAAATCGAAACCATCGAGAGGGGTATTGCGCTTGGACACAAAGGGCGAAATAGCCAGGGAAACGGACACGATCGCGGCGAGTTCGCGCGAGAAGCGTACGAGTTCGTCAATGTCGTCGTGGGTTTCCGTCGGCAGTCCGATCAACTGGTAGAGCTTGAGTCGGTGCAGTCCGCACTTTTTCGTCAGCTCGGCCGCACGGATCAGGTGTTGTTCAGTCGTTCTGCGCGCGACGAGACTTCGCAACCGCTGCGACGCCCCGTCGGACGCGGTTGTCAGGGTCCGGTAACCCCCGCGGGCGAGGAGGGTGACCAGCTCCGCATCGAGCCGATCCGCGCGCAGGCTCGATATCCCGATTCCACGCCCGGCATCGACGATCCCCCGCACAATCTTCTTTATGCCGGGATGGTCAGTCACCGCAGCCCCGACAAGCCCGACGCGTCGGGCGTGCTCAGGCACCGAGGAGAGCACGGTTTCAGGAGGTACGAGCCGCATCCCCCCGTTGGTGGTTCGCCTCATTACGCAGTAGGTACAGCCTCGAGAACATCCGCGCTCCGCTTCCACAAGAAACATGGACGACAGAACGGTGTTCCGCGTCAGTATCTGAGAACGTGCCGGCAAGCGACCACCGTCCACCATCGCTGTTAACGGAAGGTGACCCGACAGTCCGGGCACATAACAGCCGGGGACCCGGGCCAGGCTCTCGAGCAAGTCTTCCCGATCCATGTCGGCTGCTGCATCCAGGAATGTGTGAATCAGCTCTTCACCCTCTCCCATGACGATGAGATCAACAAACGGGGCAAGGGGCAGCGTAGGAAATGGAAAACGCAAGCACCGGGAAGTCGGAGAGTGAACGTCCCGACTCATAGGAAAAGACCGGAGTTCGGGACCGCCTGTAATCCTGGGGTGAATCGGGCAGGAATGCGCGCTCTGCCGCGGCACCGGGATGCAGGTGGATCTCCCGATAGATAGCCTGAAAGCCGAGCGAACTCATGCCTACGGCATACGGGCTCGGGTAGCAGAGCGCCACGCGGAAGGTTGCGGCCTCTCTGACCAGCACCCCGGTCTCGCTGTCAAGCCGCTGTTGCACCTGGCTTCTCAGGTCCCACTCGCTCATCTCTGTTCTGCGTTCCCAGGCTTCGCGCTAAACGCCACGGACAGCGTCGGGCCAGATGATCTTGTGTATCTGAAGCTGCAGCCGCACGCGCAGACCGCTTTCAAGAACCCAGCGGGCAAGCCGGTCGTAGGCCATGCGCTCGTGGACAGGAGAGATCAGCACTGTGCCGACACGCGAGGTGAGATCGAACTCGCGGATCCTTGCGCAGGCCCATTCAAAGTCCTCTCTGCCTCCGACGACGAACTTCAACTCGTCGCCGGACGTGAGGTACTGCAGGTTCTCGTAGTGATTCCGTGCCGACATACCGCTGGAGGGGCACTTCAGATCCATGATCTTGTGAACCCGGGGATCGACAGCCTTCAGCGTGACATGCCCCCCGGTCTCTAGGCAGACGGTGTAACCAAGATCCAGGAGACTCCGGAACAGGTCGTGGACCGATGACTGGAGCAACGGCTCACCGCCCGTTATCAAGGCCAGCCTCGTCGGGAACGGGGCGATGGCACGCAGGATCTCAGGGATGGACATCTCGCTGCCCTCATTAAAGGCATACTGCGTGTCACAGTAGCTGCAGCGGAGATCACAACCGGACAGGCGGATGAAAGCACACGGCCATCCGGCGTAGCTGGATTCGCCCTGGATACTGTAAAAAACCTCGTTGATGATCATTCCGGAACCAGGGCTCACAAACGAGCGGAACGCCGGGCAGGGGTGCCTGTCATTCGCCCGACATCAGACGCACCACGACCACGGTGATGTTGTCAGGGCCGCCCATCCTGTTCGCTGCACTGACCAACGAATCACCCAGCTGTTGAGGGGACATGTCGGGCTGGGAGAGCATCTGGCGGATGACTTCGTCGGAGAGTACATCTGTCAGTCCGTCAGAGCAGAGCAGGTAGGTGTCTCCTTCCCGGGCCTGCCCGCATTCCAGGTCGATCTCCACCTGAGGGTGTGGACCGATGGACCGGGTGATCAGGTTCTTCTGGGGGTGGGAAGAGAGTTCGTCTTTGCGGAGGACACCGCTCTCGAAAAGGTGCCAGACGAGCGAGTGATCTCGAGTCAGCTGCTCGAGAACGCCCCCGCGCAGCAGATAAGCCCGCGAGTCCCCGACATGAGCAATGTAGTAGCTCGTGTCGGCAAAGGACATGATGGTCAGCGTACTGCCCATCCCTGAAAGATCCGCCCGCTTGCGCTGCGCCTCGTAGATCCGGTCGTTTGATTCGCGGGCCGCAAGCAGGAGCATGTCTTCGATCTCGCCGCCCGGCGGGGGGGTGATCCCCATCACCTCTTTCACCGTGGCGGCCGCTATGCTGCTGGCCACCTCGCCCGCCGCGTGGCCTCCCATGCCGTCGGCGACCAGAAAGAGCCGGCGCTCCGGATCGGCAGCAAACGAATCTTCATTGGAGGTTCGCACTCTCCCTTGACTTGTTGCCGTTCCGCATTGAATGAGCAATGTCTACCTACCCCGAGACCGGAATTGCGGTCGCAGCGATGAGGATGAGAACCCACTTATAGCATGGCACTCCGGCAGCATCAAGCAGTCCCAACCTGCCGCTGTGCTATCATTCTTCGCGCAACGGGCACGGTTGCTCGCCCATGAGGAGTGGACGGTATGCATTCTTACTACACCAGATTCGCGCGCGCCACAGCGATCCTGACTTTGCTGGCGGTTTCCGGTGCGGGCCACTTCGCTCTCGCCGGAGTGTCACGCGCTATCCAGGAGAAGTATCGCCGCAGTTATGAGGGGAAGGCTCTCTTCCTTCGCACCCCCGTTTTTGCGGAGAGGAAGTATGTCGACCTGAGCGGCGGCAGCTTCCGTTTCGAACCGGACCCCACGGGAGCGGCGCGTTTCAAGGTCGGAGAGCAGGTACGTATTACCGGCATTGATTTCGGCGGCGAGGAAATCCGGTTCCGGATCTCGGCCATCGCAGGCGGCAACATCGCCGAAGTCATTTTCAGATTCGATGCCTCCCTCAAGGAGGATTTTCCGAACTCGGATGTGTTCGATCGGGCCCTGCAGGCGACATTCACCGAGGGTCTCAAGTATGCCGACATCGAAGATGCCAAGAAGGGATATATCGACGATGCCTTCGAGCGGTACATCAAGGAGACCATGACGTTGACGAGTTCCGGTCGGGAAGCTGTGATGAGGAGCGCGGCCGCCCACCTTCCCGCCTACCAGGACGCCCTGCGCGAAATTGAAGCACTGAAGGGCAGGAACCAGGACCTCGCAGCCCAGCTCACCCAGACGCAGACCGAGAACCGGAAGATGGAGACCGATCTGAAGTCTCTGCAGTCGGAAATCACCCGCCTGCGCAGCACCAACAGCGCCCTTCAGGAAAAGATCGATTCATCAGCCTCGCAACTGCTGCGCCTCGGTGACGAGGTGCGCACCGCGCGCGGGACCGCCCAGGGTTACCAGCGGGAGCTGTCAAGTCTGCAGCAGTCACTCAACATCAGGGTGGACTCGGCCAGAGATCTCGGCTCGCAAATAAGTGAACTCACGCAGGCGGTGCGCAAGATCCAACGGGAAAATGCAAGCCTGACGTCCCAGAACAACTCGCTCAACGCCAACGTGACGACCCTGGAAGCCGCCAGAAACCGCCTGACCAAGCAGGTCGAGGACCTGGGAACCTCCATCCGTCAGAAGGATGACCTTATCGCCAGTCTCACATCGAAGGAAGATTCGCTGGGTCGCCAGTTCCTGCAGATGAAACAGGCCAAAGAAAACCTCGAGAACGTCGTGCGCGCCATTGGAGGCCTGAGCACGAAGATCGAGGAAGAGAAGGTCCAGGGCGGGATGGAGACGGCAAGAGTCAGCATCTACCTCAAGGACATTCTTCTGGGCTCGCTCGTCTATGTATTGCCCGAGCGGATGAGCCCCAACGAAGAGAAGGCGGCCGAGGCTGTTTTCTCGACCGAATCGATCGACTACGTCCGCGTTTCATCCGACGAACGGCAACTGCTGCGCTCGCTCGGGGACAGACTAAAGGTGCAGGCGCAGTTGAGCACTTCGTCTTCCACCATGGGCGTCAGGCCGGAGGGGGAAAAGACAATCCAGGAGGTCGGGGAAAGGGATCGCGTGAGCTGGCGTTGGCGGGTTTCCAATCGGGGCACGGCCGCCGCTCCCCTCACTCTTGCGGTGGCCCTGGTGAACCGGAACTCCGATCCCATTCCGTTGCTGCGCCGGGAACAACTCGTCTCCTCGGCAAGCATAGTCCGGCAGGTGAGGGAGAGCCTGCAACCGATCCCTCTGGCCGCGGGAGCCCTCGT
>JAFNAH010000292.1 GCA_017860075.1 Acidobacteriota bacterium
CGACAGCGGCCGCATGCAATGAAGCAGGGTTCCCTCCGCGTCGACCAGGTAGATATTGCTGCGCGGGCCCAGGATCGAGAGCATCAGCTCAAAGGCTCCCTCGCGCGATTCAAGCCGGATGCGCAGCAGGCGGTCGTCGGTCGCAGCCGCGGCTCCCTGAAACGATGCCCGCCCCAGGTGCGCGCGGAGAAACTGGCCGAATGAAGGCGGCGCCGCCGGGGCCTTCGGGACTCCGGACAGGCAACCGGCGCGCGCAAATCCCGGCCGGCAGGAAAGCAGAACAGGAACATCGAGGATGGCGGAGTGAAACAACAGGACCAGGCGGTGGCCGTCGACCTGAACGGTGCGTTGGAGGAATGTGCCCTGCAGCGTGCGATCCAGAATCGCCGCGGCTCTCTGTAACTCGGTCAGGCTGAGCATAACCTGCGTAAAAATGAATGACTGCCCGTGTAACTTTGGCTATTCTGCTCGCTGAGAACCTGTGAGGCGGAGTTGCTGACCGCCTCGGGAACCAGTCCCATCTCAACTCACCTGAGCATCGAGGGATACTACCATGGCTGCTGACGTCGTTTCATACGGAGGATGGAAGAAGAACCTGCGACTGGCCAATAGGGAGATCGAACTTATCGTGACCGCCGAGGTCGGTCCCCGTATCATCCGGCTCGGATTCCTGGGAGGTCCGAACGAGTTCGCCGAATACCCGGCTCAGATCGGGCAAACGGGCGGCGACCAGTGGAGGATTTACGGCGGTCACCGCCTGTGGCACGCGCCGGAAGCCATACCGCGAACCTACTACCCGGACAACAGTCCTGTGGAGTGGCAATCGGAGGGTGAAGGTCTCTGCGTATCGACGCCGGCAGAACCGACGACCGGCATCGCCAAGGCGATGCGCATCTGGCTCGACCAGGCATCGAACCACGTCCATTTGGTACATCGCCTGACAAACCGCGGGGCGTGGCCCGTGACGCTGGCCGCCTGGGCCCTCACCGTCATGGCTCCGGGCGGGAGAGCGATCATCCCGCAGGAGGCGTATGGCTCGCATGCGGAGTATCTGCTTCCCGCGCGTCCGCTGGTGCTGTGGAGATACACGGACATGAGCGATCCGAGATTCACGTGGGGACGGCGTTTCATCCAGCTGCGGCAGGATCGGAAGTACACAGAGCCGTTAAAGCTCGGCGCGCTGAACACGCTGGGCTGGGCAGCCTACGAGAACGGCGGCCGTCTCTTCATAAAGCGGTTCGCATGCGAACAACGTGCCACATATCTCGACTACGGCTGCAATTGCGAGACATTTACGGACAGCAACATGCTGGAGGTCGAAAGCCTCAGCCCGATCGTCGCTCTCGAGCCCGGCGCGTCGATCGAGCACGAGGAGCACTGGTACCTGCACAGGGACGTCAGGCTCGGCTCAACCGACGAGTCGATCGGCGCCGCTCTGGATCCGCTCCTGTGAAGAGGGTGCACGGTCTTCGGAATTCGGTTTTTTCACAACCGTGGGACTCCGTCGGACTGCAAAACCGAATTCCGAAGACCTGGCACCCTTCGGCGGCGGAAGTAGAGGGGGAGGCCCGAACCGACAAGCACTATGCCGATTAGAGATGCGGCGGGGCGTTCAAGGAGAGTGTTGGCCATAAGGGCGAGCGTGCTGAGCACGAAGACGATCGGGACCCAGGGATATCCCCAGCAACGGTAGGGGCGCGGCAGATCAGGCTTGATCCGCCTGAGCTGGAAGATCGCCAGGCCTCCCAGGGCGTTGAACAGGAGGGCGGTAAAGACCACGTAGGTATAGAGCTGCTCGTAGGTTCCAGTCAGTGTGAGAAGCGCCGACCAGGCGCAGCTGATCGCCACCGCAACGTGAGGCGTCCTGTACTTCGGGTGAACGGCCGCCGCAGCCTTAGGGAAAAGACCGTCGACGGCAATGGCGTAGCAGATCCTCGATATCGGGATGATGCTGGACGCGTTGCAGCCGAATGTTGAAATGATCACCGCCAGGACCACCAGCGTGGCTCCGGACGGCCCCACGAGCGACTCCATCGCGCGTTCTGCGATCCGAAGAACGCCTTGCATTTCCCCCATCGGAAGCGCACAGAGATACGCGAGGTTGATCGCCACGTAAAGGGCCATGAGGATGAACGTCCCGATGATCAGCGCGAGCGGGAGATTCCTGGCCGGACGTTTGATCTCGCCCGCCGCGAAGCAGGCATACTCCCACCCGATGTAAGCCCACTGCACCGCGATCATCGCAATCCCGAAAGACGCAATCGGGCGGGTGACTCCCGCCAGGATCGGAGTAAATCTTGGTGACACGGGCCGCAGGAGAAGGGCCGTCGCGGCGATTGCGGCTAATGCCAGGACTTTGACAACGGTCAGAAATGCCTGCACGGCGTTCCCCGTTCGCACGCCGACGTAGTTGATAACCCCCAGCAGCAGAATCGAAGCCGCTGCGACTACCTGTCCCGCCGAGATCGTGTAGGGCCCCCACGGTGAAGGGATCGACAGGATCACGTGCGCCGTGGACAAGGACGGGAAGAAGTAGCTGAAGTATTCGGCAAATCCGACCGCGACGGCTGCGACGCTGCCCGTCAGCATTACCAGCATCCCGGACCAGCCGTAGAGGAATCCCCAGACCGGACCGTACGCTTCGGTCAGATAGGTGTACCAACCACCGGAGCGGGGATACATGGCCCCCATTTCGGCACAGGTGAGTCCCCCGGCGATCGCCATGAGGCCGCCAACGCCCCACGCCAGCAGCAGGAGCGCGGGGGAAGGCATCCGTGCAGCCATGATGCCGCTGGTCAGGAAAATCGCCGATCCGAGCACATTGCCGATCACCAGGGAAGTCGCACTGCCCAGCCCGATGACCCTCACCAATCCGGAATCCGGCTCGTTCGTATCGTCAGAACCCATGCACCCTCGCCGGCGCGCCCTCATTCAAATTCCCCGGACCAGACTCATTTCGGGCCGCGGACACGAGTGGCGGCATCCTATATAATCGCGGAGGTTTTGGCAACGGATGATCCCCCCGTCCCGTCCGTTGATTGACTTGCACGATATCACGCTGTAGGTTGGAAACATGCGTCCAGGACATCTCGCGAGGATTGCACTGCTGCAGGCAGCGGCGCTGGCAAGTCTGGCCTTTGCAGCCGAAAACGGGCCCGCACTGACAGGTCTGGTTCTCGACCCGGCCGGCGCCGCCGTACCTCGCGCCCGGGTCACTCTGCTCTCGCCCCGGCAAACGATCCTGCAGTCCGGCGTCACCGACGCGGAAGGGCGATTCTCCTTCCCGGACGTCCCTTCAGGCTCGTACGTTCTCCAGATCTCTGCCAGGGGCTTGGCCGAGCAGCGAATGTCTGTGAGCCTTCACGGGACGGCGGGCGCCGATGTCACTGTGCATCTGCGTCTCGAACCTCTCCGGACTGAGCTTACCGTTACCGCAAGCCCCGGTGCCGCAGAGTCGACAGACTCTGTCAGCCAGTCGGTCAACGTGATCGGGAAAGATTCTGTTCGCGAGCGTTCGGAGGCGGTCCTCGCCCAGGCCGCGGTGGAGGAAGCGGGGCTCGCCCTTCAGCGCACGAGCCCGACGCTCGCCGGCATCTATGTTCGGGGCCTCACGGGCAACAAGGTGAACGTGTTTCTCGACGGGGTGCGTTACACCACCTCCGCCCAGCGGGGAGGGATCAACACCTTCCTCGATCTTACCGACCCTTCCGCAGTGGAATCGATCGAAGTCCTGCGCGGGCCGAACAGCGCGCAATACGGCAGCGACGCGCTCGGCGGAAGCGTTCAACTACTGTCG
>JAFNAH010000293.1 GCA_017860075.1 Acidobacteriota bacterium
TGGATGACGGCATTCAGCGCCAGGAGCAGGGGGCCATGGCGCTGCATGAGGGGCGCCGAGGTCTCGATCCCCATCAGGACCGCGTTGGCGACGATCAGCACCAGGACCGCCCGCTGGAAACGGGGGTGGGAGGCAATTGCGTGGCAGCGCGCTACCATCGGGCTCATGGTGTACCCCCTCCCGCCATTCGCGTCCGTGCGGGCGGAGCGATTGCGCCCGCCGGCGCCTCGGGTTCGGCGATCAGCCGCTTCACGATCAGGATGAAGATCCCGGTCAACAGGAGATTCAGGGCCAGCGACAGGGTCGCGGCGCCGACCATCACGCCGCCGATGCCGTAGCCGAGCGAGACCACGAGCACTCCGGCCCCGACTTCGCCTCGGGGCCACATGCCGACGCAGAGGGCCAGCCTCTGCCGGAACGAAGCCTCCTTCCTATAGCAGAAGAGCGGGAACATCTTGCCCAGGTTTCCGAGTACCGTGAGCGCCAGGACATGGAAGGTCATCATTCCCCATCCGGCTTCCACGCCGCCGATGCGCGGCATCGACATCCCGACGAGCGCCATGAACACGGCCGCGAGGATCGTCGAGACCTGTTGCTCCTGCGCGCTTTCCGGTCCCTCCTGGTGTCCGTCGCGCGCGTCGTCGCTGTGCGGGTCGGCCCCGGCTGGCCGGGCCAGCATACAGCCCAGGACAAATGCCGGGAGCAGCACCTCGATGTGGATGGGAACGACATCGTCCAGGAACTTGCTCGAGACGTAAATTGCCTCGGAGGCGACAGTGATTGCCACCGCGTAACCCAGCACCCAGGGCCACGACACCGGCAGTTGCAGCCGGCGGAGCCACCGCCAGGCCATCCCAAGCATCGCAGCCATGACCACAACAATGACCGCGAGCTGCCATCGGACTCCGACGATCACCATCTTCAGCGGGATCATAAGCAGGACGGTGTCGAGATCGTCGAAGATCGCCAACACCCGCGCCTTGCGGAACAGCCACGTAGCCGACAGTCCTGCCGCCGCCAGCATTGAGAAGAGGATTCCCGCAGACGTCGGGGCCGCGAAACGGCCCGCGAGGAGGGAGTCCGTCCATGTGGGCCACGCCCAGTATTCGGCCGGAGGGTGCATGGTGAAGACAAACCACACCGTGCAGAAGATCCAGGGGAACGCCGCGGCCGTCGCCGCCACCCCATAGTCGACGGCGTAGGCGCGCAGGTTCGACCGGTCGATCTCGAACTCGTAGCCGACGTGGATCATGATGAAAGCGAGACAAACCATCGTCAGGAGGCGGACAGCGTCGCGCGGCGCCGGCTCCTGCAGGCTCTGGAAGGTCTGCGACGCCAGGATCCCCACGATCAGCAGGATGGAGAAGAAAAGGACTTTTTTCAATGGCCACGCCTCCGGTGCCACTCGCGCGTTGCCGCCACGGCGACGGTCAAAAGGGTGATAGGCGCTACGAACAGCAACATCGTCCGGCTGAACACCGGCAAGGCATCGTGCTGCGACGAAGCCATCACCAGGTAGGCGAGGTAGGCGCCGTAGTAAGCCAGGAACACGGCGCCCTCCCAGCGCCTCAGTTCGTTCCCGGTGAAGAACAGCGGCAGGCAGGCGGCGGCGACGGCGATCATGACCGGCAGATCGAAGTCGACCACCGATGCATGGACCGCCAGCGGCGTCGTCGCCACGAGACCCGACAGCCCGAGGATGCCAAGGATGTTGAAGATGTTGCTTCCGATGACGTTGCCGATGGCGATGTCGCGCTCGCCGCGCAGCGTTGCCAGGACGGAAGTGGCCACCTCGGGCAGCGAAGTCCCGGCGGCAATGATCGTGAGACCGATGATGACGTCGCTGACCCCCAGGGCCCGCGCCATCGACGCGGCCCCGTCCACCAGCCACCGGGCCCCGAGGATCAGGAGTCCCAGGCCGACGGCGACCAGCACCCCGTTCCTGGCCCAGACGCGCGCCGGGGGGTGAGCCGGTCCGGCCAGACCCGGCGCCTCCTGTCTCAAGACCTCATCCCGCCGCCCCTGCCTGAGCAGAACTACCATGTAGGCCATCGCGCCGCCAAGCAGCAGAAGCCCGTCCCATCGGCCGATGGTCCCATCGCGCGCCAGCGCGAGGAGGAGAAACGACACGGCGACCATCACCGGGACGTCGATGCGGATCAGCTGGCTCGCCACGACCAGTGGACGGAGCACCGCACACGCTCCCAGTATAAACAGGACGTTGAAAATGTTGCTTCCGACGACGTTTGCCACTGCGATGTCGGGGTTTCCCGTGACGGAGGCGTAGACACTAACGAGCATCTCCGGGGCGCTCGTCCCGACAGAAACGATGGTCAGGCCGATGACGAGCCTGGAGACCCCCGCCGCTGCGGCGATGCCGGAGGCTCCGCGCACAAGTAGCTCGCCACCGGCGATCAGGAGACCGAGTCCCGCGATGATCAGAAGAACCGTGGTCAGCGTCATGGTAAGACCTCCAAGTCGCCACCCAATTCGATAGAAAAAACGCCAGGCGCAGTCTTGCGCGCCTGCTCGAACCGGGGCCGGCACTCCACTCCCGCGGGGTTCCCTACCTTGTACCGCGCGAATTCGCGGCGTGGGCAGGATAGGAAGGATTGGCTGCCATTTCGCCCGGCTGCCTCTTCAGGATCTCCTGCACCCGGCTTCCAAAGAGAAAGCAATTATCAAAAGCAATTGGACTATATCCGCCTGCGGCGGATAGACAAAATCCTGCTGTTACCCTTCAGATTTCAATTTACGTCAGGTGACAATCTGGCGCAGCGTCCTTTCAGGAAAGCCCTTTGACCCCTCCCTATAGGGGGACACTGCACAACACCGTTGCGGCAACGGAGGATAGATAATATGCAATTGAGGGAGCTTTCCGCAAGCACTCAGGAAGGCTACCTGAACGCTGTGTGCGGGATCAAGGTGTTGCCGATCATGGAGAATCCCTCCTCTGGCAATGCGTGCAATCGGAAGGAAAGCAAGTTTGGGGCTATCATAGTTGATTCGGTACCGCTGGCCGGGATTGCTTATCTATGCGAAAAGGGAACATTCCGGGACGCGGAAGAACAATGGCTGAGCTCCGCACGCGGGATGGATCATGATGTCCGGTCGGCGTTTGTCAGTGTTCTCCCGCGTCCAATAACCTGTTCTCCCGGGTACTTCATGAATTATCCGGGCTATCGCGCGTGAAATCACGGCACCCGCACGAGTGAGCGGGCCGCGCAGAGAAGGCTGAGGTGTAACGATGAAACGATTTGTTGTGGCTTCCATGTTTCTGCTTGTTAGGTTTGCGTCGCCCGGCACGATGGCCTCCGCGGAACAAGCGTCCGCAGACTATGAAGCGGTGAAGAAGAGCATCGAGCAGTCGATCGGCTGGGCCATCGAGAAAGATTTCGACGCGATGTTCCGCCTCTGGGGAGACAACCTGTTCCATTTTTGGCTCTTTTCCGACAGCACGGTGGTGGGGCTCGACGATTTCAAGAGATACGCCGAGCGCTGGAAGGATCCTGACTTTCGGGGCACCCGCTTCGAGTTCAGGGATCTGCGCATCGTGTTTTCGCTCTCCGGGGATGTGGCATGGTACTCCTGCACGCTTGACGATTGCGGATCGTTGAAGGGCAGGGAGTTTTGCCTGAAGAACGTCTTCCAGACCGGAGTCCTGGAAAAGAGGGACGGCGCCTGGGTTCACGTTCTGATGCACGGCTCTTATCCGGTCGACAAGATCCCCGAGAATTACGTCAGGCGGTTCTACTCGGGACTGTTTGAAAAGAAGGATGAAGAGTAGC
>JAFNAH010000294.1 GCA_017860075.1 Acidobacteriota bacterium
GATTGTCACCCAAGGCGCGGAGTCGTTGAAGTGCTTGTTGCCTGCGCGCGCGAGATCCATCAGTTCCGATACCGCCCTTCGCACCTGGAACGCGTCGAGCGATTGACCAATGCGGGTAGCAGAGCCCGTTATCCCGGCCAACAGGGCCCGGTCCCCGCTCGCAAGCTCGCCTGCCGAAGGGACGCGACCTTCGAAGTGCTTCTCGACGAAAGACAGACTGCGGTTAACGAGGTTGCCGAGGATGTCCGCCAGTTCGCCGTTGTTGCGCGCCTGGAAATCCCTCCAGGCGAAGTCGGCGTCCTTGGTCTCGGGTGCGTTCGCCGCGAGGTAGTAGCGGAGCGGATCCGGCGGGAAAACCTCCAGATACTCGTCGAGCCAGACGGCCCAGTTCCGGCTCGTTGACAGCTTTTGGCCCTCGATAGTCAAGAACTCGTTGGCCGGGATCTGGTCAGGCAGAATGAGGTCTTCATGCGCCATGAGCACAGCCGGCCACACGATCGCGTGGAAGACGATGTTATCTTTGCCGATAAAGTGGATCAGCCGCGTTCGGGGATCGCACCAGTAGTCCCGCCATCGATCAGGCCTGCCTTGGAGCTGTGCCCACTCGACGGTCGAGGAAATGTATCCGATGGGCGCGTCAAACCAGACGTAAAGGACCTTTCCCTCGGCTCCCTCGAGCGGCACGGGGATGCCCCAGTCGATGTCGCGCGTGATAGGACGGTCGCTGAGCCCCTCTTTGAACCAGCCCGAGCAGAACTCGCGCACGTTGCTCTTCCATTCGGGCTTGGAGTCCTGCCAGTCTTCCAGCTTCTTCTGGAACTCGGAGAGGCGGAAGTACCAGTGCCTGGTCGCGCGCCTTTCGGGCTTTGAGCCGCAGACCTTGCAGCGCGGCTCGATGAGTTGTTCGGGCTCCAGCCAGCGGCCGCAGGACTCGCACTGGTCGCCGCGCGCGCCCGGCCGGTGACAATGCGGGCACTCCCCCTCGATGTAGCGATCGGGGAGGAACCGCCTGCAGGAGACGCAGTAGTACTGATGGATCTCCTGCTCGTAGATGTAGCCCTTCTGATAGAGCTTCAGGAAGAAATCCTGCGAAATCCGGTGATGCAGCGGCAGGGAAGTCCGCGAGTAGTTGTCAAAAAGGATACCCACCCGCCTGAAGCTCTCTTTCATCATGACGTGGTAGCGGTCGACGACCTCCTGCGGCGAGATGTTTTCCTTGTCGGCCCGAATTGTGATCGGAACACCGTGCTCGTCTGAACCGCAGATGAAGACGACGTCGGACCCTTTCATCCTCTGGTAGCGGACGTAGATGTCGGCGGGGATATAGGCTCCCGCAAGGTGCCCCAGGTGCAACGGGCCGTTGGCGTAAGGCAGCGCAGCTGTCACGAGTATCTTGTCAGTCACCGCATCCTCCAAATCGCACAAGATACTACCATACGGGGTACCTCCGCGCCCGGCGTCCCGCTCCCGTTCAGTCCGGGTTCTTGTCTGCCGCCCCTGCCCCGGGGCGGGATCTGTTTGTTGACCGCCGTCCCGGGGCTCGCTCCGCTCACCCCGGGCTGTCTGCCGCGCCTCCGGAGCGTGGCGGGCTGACGGCCGCCGGGAGATGCGCCTCGGGGGAAATCTGTGGGGCCCGGTGATTTCCTTTCGCTCCCTGCCTTATTCGTCTGCGCATCCCCAACACGCCTCGAGATTCCTGACTGCTGGAGCGATCGGCCGGGCGACATTTGGTCGGTATGCCACCTCTGCGAGTGTTGGGCCCTGGAGGGGCAGGAGAGATATAGCCGGGGGTGAGCGATAGCGAGCCCCCGGATACGCGGCCGGGAGGACAACCGCGCCCCGGCAGGGGCGCCGGAGGGATTGCAGAAATCACCGATGCCCTGCAGGACTTGGACTGATATCCTATGCGGAGCCATGATCCCGAGTCCCCTGCCGGTCACGATACGCCCGTACATGAGGGGAGACCTCGCCCGACTGCATGAGATCGACCGCATCTGTTTTTCCCCGACGATCGCTTACTCGCTCGCCGAGCTGCGCTTCTACCTGTCGGGCAGAAAAGCGATCGGCCGGGTCGCGGAGCTTTCCGGGCTCATTGCGGGTTTCGCGGTCGGCAGGACAGAAGATAACGGTCTCGCGCATGTAATCACTCTCGATGTCCTGCCCGATGCGCGCCGGCAGGGAGTCGGCAAGGCGCTGATGGAAGACCTGCACGCGGAGTTCCGTCGCCGGGGCGCGGGGTACGTAATCCTGGAAGTGAGCGTGGACAACTTCGGGGCGAAGAGATTCTACCTGGGGCTCGGTTATCGCTTCGCGGGATTGCTTCCCGGTTACTACAACGGTGAGACCGATGCCTGCCTGATGATCCGTCCGGCTGCGGGCCCTCCTCCCGAAGGGATCGACCGCTAGCGGTCCTTGGCCAGGTACCCGCTGCGGGTAGTGACTTTCACCTTGTCGGGCTTGCCGTCGCGGTTGTAGTCGGCAGTGACATCGACGCGGAGCTTGCGGAACTTCCCGTCCTTCTTGGTATTGGATGACGCGTATGAAATGCTGTACTGGTTCCGGAGCAGGGTCGAGATGTTGCCGAAGATCGACGGGAACTCGGTGGTGAACCTGGGGTAGTAAGCGGCCCCGCCCGTGTACTCGGCAAAGTATCTCAGCCGGTTATCCGACATGAGCAGCTCCAGGTTGCCCTCCGGGCTGATCATTCCCGCCGCCTCGGCCCTGATGCGGAAGTTCTGCCCGAGGCTGATCGCATACACGGATGCGTTGGAGGACTTGCACTTCTTCAGCGCTTCGTCGTATGTGGCCCTGCTGAACGTGTCCAGGCCTGTGCTGACCAGGAGAATCGCGACCTTGCCCTCGATTTCCTCGACGCGGTCCAGAGCGAAGATCAGGGCGTCGGATAGGTTGCTCTCCAGGAATGCCGGGTAGTTGAAACGCCGGAGGGTGTCGTAGAGCGTCTGCTTATCCTGCGTGAAATCCGTGAGGATGGTGGGCCGGATGTCGTACCCGATCACCGCCACCCAGTCGCCGGGCTTCAGGCTGCCGGCGAAGCCGTATATTGCATCCCAGACTTCGTAGATGAAGCGCGAAACCTGCCTGCTGTACTCCACCAGCATCACGACGGTGATGTTGGCGTCCACCGACGCGAAGTGCGTGATCTGCTGTTCCACGTTGTCTTCGTAGATCTTGAAGTTCTCGGGCTTGAGTCCCATGATGATGTTCCCCTTGGGGTCGGTCACCAGGACCTGTAACGTGACCAGGTCCACCGCGACGCTGATTGCCGTCTGCCCCTGGGGCTGGTCCTTTTCCTCCTCCTGCGTCTGTCCCGCGGGCTGCTGCTGCCGCGGGGGGCGCATCGGCGGCCTGGAGGGCTGCTCCTGCGCGATTGAAAAGGCGGGGCAGGGAAGCATCGTTCCGCAGAGGAAAGCACCCGCCACGAGCAGGCTCAGGACGGACTGGAGCGCGCCCGGGAACTTACGGGAACACATATTGAACCTCCAGGCTGGAGGGATAGTCCAGCCGTTTCACCACCGAATCGTAGCACACAGGTGCCAGCGTCGAAAGCATGGTTTAGCCGCGCGGTGAGCGTTCCCTTCAGCCCCGCGGAACTCGCGAATTGCGGCCTGAATCGCGGGGGACAATTGACTTGACCTTCATTTTATCGGGTGCTAATGATTTCTTCGGTTCCGATCCACGAATCACTGGTTGGGGAGGTCGACTGTGAGCTACTGTCCCGAGTGTGAAGCCGAGATCGATAATGATTTCGAAGAGATCGGTGAAGT
>JAFNAH010000295.1 GCA_017860075.1 Acidobacteriota bacterium
GTTTCCTCGATCACCGCCAGTACGGCGGCTGGATCGATCCGCTTGCGAAACCAGACAACGCGTGCGTGTGGAGGCAGTTCGCCGGCACTGCAGTTCAGCCCGCGATCAATGCACAGCACGAGTGGAACATGCGGCATGGCGCGCAGCCGGCCAAGCTTCTCGAGCAGGTAGTCGGGCGTCCAGAAACCCACGATTTCGAGCAGGAACCGCCTTGATCTGTCGTGGCGATGCACGACGGCGAAATCGGGAAACACGAGAAACTCCCCGGCTGGAACAGCCTCGGGTTCGCGTACCAGGTCCCAATCGAGGCTTGAGCGAGCGAAGTCGCGCGCGAAGCGCTCTTCCAGACAGCTGTCGTACGCCCGCGGCGGCTCTCCACCGGCGATCGGGTCGCCCGGGCCCAGGTGCACGCTCAGGGCTCGACCGCGAATCATGCAATGCGCTTCGAGGTCGAAGCGGGAACACCAGGGTAATAGTGGAAGGATCGATGCGAGCGCGCTCCCGTACATCGTCGTGTGGCGAAAGAGCGAGAAAGGCCCCGACACGTCCAGGCGGACTCCCTCAGGCCCGGCTCGCCTCACGTTGCAGAGCAGGCGTCGGAGGCGCACCTGTCTAATGACAGCCCGGGCGTTGCCGTAGATCTCGATTGCGACCTCGGATGAAAGCCGGAGCAGGCCTTGCGCCAGGGCGAGGTTCGTGCGTGCCGCGAGCACCTGAGGTCCCGGAAGAGGCGCCGGAACCCTGAGGCGCCGTTCTCCGGGGAGATCGGCGAACATCTGCTCGTCAGCCGCAGCAGCAGACAACCCGAGGAGCCGTGCGCCGGCAGCCAGGGCCTCCAATCGGTCGTACCGCCCTGCGTCGCGGGCGCTTTGTGCTTCGACGGCAACGGCGTCGCGGAGCAGACTCGCATCGAACGGCGGCCGTTCTTTCTCACAAAGTTCAAGGAGGGTCCTGGTCGCCATACGCCGTTTTCCTTGCGGCGCCTGCGAACAGGGCGGCTCCCGGAGGAACGACACTGCCTCGCGATAGCGGCGGCCGTCGAGCCTGGCAAAATCCGCAATCAGCGCTCCAAGCCAGGCGTAATCCTCCGGCCCCAGCCAGACCGGCGTCGCCACGCTTCCCGCGATCCGGACCTGGATGCAATCAGCCGGAAGCAAGTGCCCTCCGATGGCGATTGACGCGAGGCACCTCGAAGGTGCCGATGGTAACCAGATCGTAGACCAGGGCCTTCTTGCCCTCCGAGGGCCTGAGCACCCGCCCCACGCGCTGGACGTATTCCCGTGAGCCCTGGCTGCCGCCCGCCACGATCGCGACATCCGCGGCAGGCACATCGAGCCCTTCGTTCAACACGCGCGCGCTTACCAAAATGCGCAGTTCGCCCCTGGAGAAACGCTCAAGGGCGCGCGCCCTCTCGGCGGCTCCGATGTCGCAGGTGATGGGTTGGACAAGGTGCTCCCGGGCAATCGCATAGGCGGTTTCGTTGTCTGCCGCAAACACCAGTATGCGGGCGTCACGATGCCGCAGGATCAGATCGCTGACGGCTTCTCTCTTCTCTGCACAATAGCGAACGATGGCGTGGGAACGCCTCCAGGCCGAGAGCGCCCGCCGCCCCGCATCGCTTTTGCCGGCGGCCGAAACGAAATCGGACCATGACGCAACGGGCGTCGACTCGAAGAACGCCCGCCACATGGGACGAAACACCGACAACTCGGCATCATACTCGCGCCTTTCGGAGGGAGTCAGCGCGACGGAGATGGTGACCAGCTGGAACGACGCGAGGTAGCGGCCGGCAAGCTCCTCCACGCTCGCACGGTACACGACAGGCCCAACCAGCGAGTCGAGACGAACTCGCCACATCTCATCTTCGGGCACTGTCGCACTGAGCCCGAGCCGAGCCGCCGCCGTGCACATCTCGAGTGTCTCGTCTCCACCGCCTGCTCCAAAGTGATGAACTTCGTCGATGATCAGAAGATCGAACCGGTTGCCCAGAGTTTCCACATTGCGGAACGCGCTGGCGAAGGTCGCCACGGTAACCGGCTGTTCGATCCGACGTCCATCGCCGTACTCGCCTATACATTTGAAGCCGGTTTCAGCAAGTGCCTGAAACCACTGTGCCATGAGCACACGCGTCGGGACCAGGCAAAGCGTCCGAAGCCCGGCTCGCGCCATCGCCGCAATTGCGGCGCGGGTCTTCCCGGCGCCCGTCGGAAGGACGATGATGCCTCTCCGACCGGCGCGCTCCCACGCAGCAACCGCCGCGGCCTGGTAGGGACGGAGATCCGGGCAGGTTATCGGCTGAGCGCCCTCCAGTTGAGGGCGGACTTCATCCTGGAAATCGGGGCAGCGCCGTGCGAGCTCGCCCGATAGCTCCCTGTGGTGGTATGCCGGGGCCCGCCACGCACCGACGCGTGCATCCCAGAGAATCCCGGGAAGGTCCGCGCAATCGCGCAGGGTCCCGCGAAGCAGAAGCGTGCCGCGATCGAAAACGAGCTGCATCGGGCACCGCCGGCAGAACAGGGTACCGATCTCGTGACATTGGCCGTGCTCCGGTGTCGCGGCCGGGCGGACAACCTCACAGTACATCTAACTGTTTCCGGCCAAATTGAGCGACAAAATCCCGGAACCCGAAATGCTGCCTTACAGAAATGCCCGGTAGAACTGGAAATTGGCGTATCTTGTGGCTGCCAAATGCCGGCAATCATTGGCTTGAGAGGAGTGGCCCTCTCCGGCCGATTGCAGTTGCCGATCAGGACCACGTTACTACCCAATTGGAGCATCAAGATGCAAAGGTTCGAAAAGGACGGAGAGCAAAGACATCGAGACTTGGATCCGTCGCGCCGGCGTTTCTTGAAAGGCATGGGGGCAGGAACGATAGCCGCCATTGTCACGACAGGCCATCCCGGGTATCTGCCCAATGGATCACTCGCGCAGGCCCAGACCCCGCAGACCGGCAAGAGAGGATTATCGGTGCAGCTGGACCGCTCACGACTGCCGGTTCTCCGGCAGGCGAACGTGATCGTAGTCGGGGGTTCCGTGGCGGGAGTTGCGGCTGCCCTCCAGTTCGCGCGGGCCGGGTACAAGGTCGTTCTGGTGGAACACCGGATGTACCTGGGGCGCGAGATCTCGGCCACGCTCAAACCCTGGGTGGACCTCGGCAAACTGGCCGGCACCGGGCGAACTCCCGAGCTGATCGCGGCGACTCTGAAGACGCAGGGTACAAACGAGTCCGTGGGGGAGATTCCTCTTTGGATGGATGCCTTCAAGGTTACGCTGGAGAACCTGCTCCTGAAGGCCGGAGTCGACCTGATCTACGCAGCGATGCCCACCGAGGTGATCCTGACGGACGGTTCTGTCTGCGGAGTGGTCATCGCCAACAAGTCGGGCCGCCAGGCGCTTCTGGGGCGGACTTTGCTTGACGCCACCGGCACGGCCCTTACGGCCAGAATCGCCGGCGCTGAGTTCGCGCCGGAGTCGGGCGGGGACCTCCAGTTCATCCGCATGATGGAGATGGAAGGAGTGGGACCGCTCGAAGACCGGACGCTGCGGGTGCCCGGGGAGCTTGGCATCGCCGGAAACAAGCTGACCATTCACTCAGGTTATCGCGGCAACGGGCACGTGTTGATCGAATGTCCGATGGACCTGGCGATGGGCAAGCTGGATCTCGAGGGCACGATGCGGCGGGAGATCGAAGCACGCCGGCGCACCATGCGCGTGGCGGCCCACCTGGTTCAGAAAGAACCCGGGTTCAAGGACGCCAAACTCGCCATCTGTGCCTACGAG
>JAFNAH010000296.1 GCA_017860075.1 Acidobacteriota bacterium
CCCTACCCTAAAGTCGGCGATCGGGACGGGTTGACCTCTGTCACCTTGGAAAGCCGTCCGGGAGGGGTATGTCGATGGGATTTCAAAAGCTCTCGCGCCGCCGTTTTCTGGAGCAAGCTGGTACAGCAGCCGGCGCATCCTTCACTTTGGCCAATGTTCATGCGCAGCAGCCCGCCGGAGGGGCCCCTCCGGCTTGCCCTCCGCTTCTGCAGCACCCCGTCTACGAGCTCAACGACGGCAAGAGTGCGGATCCCGCAGAGTGGGCCGGCGTCGGGCCGGGGCTTCACGTCTCCTTCGCATCCAAAGACGCATGCTACCTCAGGCATGCCGTCCCCGCTGTCTCGCCCGCGCGAGTGCACTTGGCGACTGCATGGAGAGGTGAGCGGGTCAACATACTTGCACTTGCCTGGACGGCCGAAGATATCGGCCAGGTGCGTCTTGTGCCTGGCCCGTTGCGCAACGAGAAGGGTGCGGCGATCTCGCCGGAGAACCTCCAGGTCCGTTTCGTCCGGTACGTGGCGTCCAGCCGCCCGTTCGCTTCGCTTGACGTGGGATGCGGCGAATCGGGCGCTTCTCAGATCTGGCTTCTCCCGGACCTTCTCGACCCGTTGCCGGGAATGGACCTGGAGGCGCGGACCGCGCGGCCAATTTGGATATCGATCGATGTGCCGCGGGATGCCGAACCGGGCGTGTACTCGGGGGAGTTGAAGGTCCTGTGCCGGGGAGGGAGCAGCGTCCCGTTGCGTCTCACGCTCCATGTTCAAGGGGCCATCCTGCCGGCGCCTGCCGACTGGAAGTTCCGGCTCGATCTCTGGCAAAACCCCTGGGCTGTGGCTCATGCCCACGGGCTCAGGCCATGGTCCGCGCCTCATCTCGATGTCCTGCGGCCTCATCTCAGGATGCTGGCGGATGCCGGGGCCAAGTTCACCACCACCTATGTATGTCACTCGCCATGGAAGGATGATACGTACGTTGCGGACAGTACCATGGTCGAATGGATTCGGATGCCTGATGGTGCCTGGGCGTTTGATTACTCCATCTTCGACAAGTACGTCGAACTCGCAACCGAGTGTGGCCTTGGGGATTCCATAACCTGCTACACGATGCTGCCCTGGGGGCACCGGGTCCGATTCCTGGACAAAGGGACCGGAGATTATTCCTGGCAGCAGTGGCCTCCCGACTCCGAGGATTTCAAGAGTTTCTGGCGCCTCTTTCTGCAGGATCTGCGCAGGCACCTGGTTGAGAAGGGGTGGTACAGCCGATCCTACATGGGCATCAACGAGAACAAGATGGAAGAGACACTGTCCGCAATCCGAACCCTCAGGCAGGATTCCGGGGATTGGAGGATCACATATGCGGGCGAGTGGCACCCCGAACTCGACGAACTCCTGGATGACTACTGTGTCATCGTCGACAAAAGCATGTCCCGGGAGCATATCCCGCAGAGGAGGCGCGCAGGGCGAACTACAACCTACTATGTTTGTTGCCATCCCCCCAAGCCCAACAATTTCGTTTTCTCGCCTCCGGCAGAGAATACCTGGATGGGCTGGTATGCAGCCGCCTTCGGCTATGACGGATTCCTGCGCTGGGCCTACGACAGTTGGGCCGGGGACGCGGGGCGAGACGCGCGCCACGTTCTTTTCCCTGCCGGCGATTGCTTCCTGGTCTATCCGGGCTCGCGAAGCAGCATCCGGTTTGAGCGGCTTCGCGAAGGCATCGTCGATTACGAGAAGGTGAGGATTCTGCGCGAAGCACTCGGGAAACGATCGGGAGCGGAAGTCGGCGGTGAACTTGAGGAGATGCGCAAGGTTCTGAGTGGGTTCGACTACCAGCGTGCCCAGACCGAGCCCGCTGCCCAGTCGGTCAACACGGCACGAGAGTTCTTGAAGGGTCTTACCGCTCGTCTATTCCCGGCCTGAGATCACGTGCGGAGAGGCACGACCTGAGGTTTGGGCGCACGCCGGCGATATTGGGGGCGGGTTTTCAACCCGCCCCGGCGGCTTCAAAAGCCGCCGCAGACTCCCTGCGCATGGTGTACTGTTATTCGTGCGCATAGTGCCAACCGGCGGCTGGCCGGCCGGCGACCTGCGTGTACCCGGGAGTATTTGCGATGAGACGAGCCCTGCTTGGTGTATCGGGGTGGGCGCCGATTCTGCTCGCGGCTGTCTTGCTGTCCGGCCAGACGGACGACAAGCCGAGGATTTTCGCCGAAAGCGCCATTTCAGCGTCGGTTGGTTCCGGCGTCACCTTCTCACCGGACGGCGGGACGCTCTATTTCTCGCAAAATCGAAGCGACATCTTCGTTTCGCACTCCGAGGACGGTAAATGGCTGGCACCTGCGCTGGCCGAATTCTCCGGCAGATATCGCGACGGGGATCCATTTGCCTCGCCCGACGGTCTCCAGCTCTTCTTCTGGTCCAGCCGCCCCCTCGACGGCCGGCAAAGGAAAGGACTGGCGATCTGGGTGGTGGACAGGAGAGGGACAGGCTGGAGCGCGCCGAGAGATGTCGGCGAGTCGATTAACGGGCCCGATGGCGGCGTCGGTTTTCCCGCTGTCACCTCGAGCGGAACGCTCTATTTTATGGCGGACCGGCCGGATTCGATCGGAGGGCTCGACATCTACCGCGCGAAACGACTCGGCGATCAGTATGCGAAGCCGGAGAATCTGGGTCGGGTGATCAACTCCGAGTACACTGAACTGGATGCCTTCGTCGCTCCGGACGAGAGCTACATCGTCTTCACCAGCAACCGGCCGGGAGGGCTCGGCACGGGCGACCTCTATGTCAGCAGGCAGAAGGACGGTGCCTGGACGCCTCCGCAGAATCTGGGCCCCGAGATCAACTCCGCGGGCTTCGAGTGCTGCCCTTCGGTTTCGCCTGACGGCAAGCACTTCTACTACACGACCCAGGGACTTGGCCGGAACGGTATCTACCAGGCAGATATCGTTGCATTGAGCCTGGATCAGCAGGACCTGCCTGAAGAACCGAAGCTGTTTGCCGAGGGCGTCATCTCGACGCCGGGCTCCATGGGCCTCACCTTCTCCCCGGACCTGAAGACCCTCTGGTTCGCCGAGGCCGGCGCCTCGATCATGGTGTCACATTTAAATGACGGCAAGTGGGGCGCACCTGCGCCGATCGAGTTCTCCGGCAGGTATTTCGACTTCAGTCCGTGCCTGTCTCCCGATGGCTCGGAACTGGTCTTTTCCTCGAGCCGGGCGCGGGCCGGCCAGAGACTTTCCCTCGGTCTCTGGGTTGCGGAGAGAACGACGGCCGGGTGGAATGCACCGAAGGATCTCGGTGCCACGATTAACGGCAGCGGAGAAGGCGCGGGGTCACCTTCCCTGGCGGCAAACGGGACCCTCTATTTTGTGGCACAGCGCCCGGATTCAGTCGGCGGCCTCGACATCTACAGATCGAAACGGTACAGCGGGCAGTATGACGAGCCCCGGAATCTCGGTCGGGTGATCAATTCGCCTCAGGCAGAGAACGATGTTTACATAGCGCCGGACGAGAGCTTCATCATCTTTTCGAGCGACCGCCCGGGAGGACAGGGAGAGAACGATTTTTATATCAGTGTGTTGAAGGACGGCGGGTGGAGCCAGCCGCGCAACCTTGGGCCCACAGTCAATTCTGCCGGAAACGAGTGCTGTCCTTCGATTTCGCCTGACGGCAAGTACTTTTTCTTTAACAGACCGGACGCCGGCAAACCGGGAATCTACCAGGTCGACACGAAAGTCCTGGGATTGGAGCAGAAATGAGAGATTCTTCTTCGCGACACCGGGCTGAAGGTGACCTCCGTGGGGTTCGGATGCATGATTACATCTGACCCCAGTGTCATCTCAAAGGCGGTTGACCTGGGCGTCAATTACTTCGACACCGCGCGCGGCTACCAGCACGGGAACAACGAGCGGATGGTCGGCGCGGCGCTCGGCGACAGGCGCAAGAGCGTCTTCGTATCCAGCAAGAGCGAGGCCGAGGACAAGAAGTCGGCGCTGGCGGACCTCGACACCAGTCTGCAGGAACTTCGAACGGACTATCTCGACATCTGGTATCTCCACAGCAAGGACGAACCCGAGTCGCTCAACGCAGGACTGCTCGAGGCGGTGCAGTTCGCCAAGGCCCAGGGCAAAGCCCGATTCGTCGGGCTCAGCACGCACAGTGCGGAAACCATGGTACCGGCGGCCATCAAGACAGGGGTCCTGGATGTGGTCCTGATAACCTACAACTACACCATGGGCTCACGCCTCGACCCGGTGATCGGTGCCGCGGAGGAAGCGGGGCTGGGCGTTGTGGCGATGAAGGTGATGGCCCACGGGAAGAAGGATCTGAAGCCCGGGGTGGGACCGGCGGCGCTGAAGTGGG
>JAFNAH010000297.1 GCA_017860075.1 Acidobacteriota bacterium
ATCGGCAGCGGGTGACACAGCTCGAATCCCGCGTAGCCTTTATAGCCGATGTCGAGCAGGCCGAGCGCTTCGCCGAGGGCCTTCTCGTCCCCCTTCAGGACGATCCCGCCGGGGCCTTTATCGAACTCGCCGCCGTAATGCCAGAGAACCTGCAGGCTGCCCACCTCGTTGAGGGCCTTGCGGACGCCGGCCTCGTCCAGCGAGTGTTCCAGCCTGGCGTCGAAGCAGACCTTCAGATGGGGTGATCCGACTTCCTTCACCATCTTCAGCACGTCCTTGTAGCCCGTGATAACCGGCGGGTGATTCTGCAGGGCAAGGACGACTCCGAACTCGCCGGCAAGCTTGGAAGCCTCGGCCATGCCCTCACGGCACCAGGCCCATGTCTGCTCGTCGGTGAAGTCCTTGTGAGCCGCCAGCCAGACGGCCTTGGCGATGTCGTAGCGGCCGCCTCCTTCCGGAAGCATTGTGACACCGGGCCATGCGAGGAACACCCGGATGGTCTTCGCTCCCAGGTCTGCGGTCATCCGCATCAGTTCCCGGAGGTAGACCAACTGTGATTCGCGGTGTTCGGGAATCGGGCTGCTGAAATCGTTGTTGCCGGAGACCGCGTAGATTTCGAGCCCCAGGTCCGCGGCCATCTTCCTGAGCTGCTGGCAGCGCGTCTTCGGCATGTCGAGGGGATCACCGTGAGGGCGTTTCCCGTCGATTTCCACGCCTTGGTAGCCGAACTTCTTCGCCCGTTGCAGCACCTCCTCAACGGTTTGAGCGCCTCCGCTGTACCAGACGCCGCCGTAGGTGATGCTGTAAAGTCCAATCTTGATATCGGCCTGCGGCGCCGCCCCCCGGACCGCGTCCGCGACTCCCAGCGCGCCCGCCGCCATGGCCGTAGACTGAATGAATTCGCGCCGGCTAACCTGTTTTCGATTGTCTGCCATACCAGAGTCCTCCTTTGCCGCCCGCAATAAACACCCGGGGACCGGCGGCGGGCATTATAAACCACAAAGCGGTCAGCCATCAGCTTTCGGCTCTCAGCCTCCGCTGATGGCGGATGACATTGTTCGCCCCGTGTTCAGCTTATCAGCTTCAAATCCAGTTGCGGCGTGGAGAGCCAGTCGGCGCCCGTCTCCGTCACTACGACCATCTCCTCGATGGTGACGATCCCCTTGCCCGCCACCGTCAGGCGCGGCTCGATGGTGAAGACCATCCCGGCTTCCAGCCGTTGGAAGGGCTTGTGATCGTACTTCTCCCACGCCGGGCCGAGCAACGCTGTCCCGTCGTGCGGGGATCGTCCGACCTGGTGGCCCAGTGCGTGGGGATACTCCTCATACCCTGCGTCCGTCACGATCTTGCGGGCTATCGCGTCGACTTCGACGGCCTGAACGCCCGGTCGCATGGCATTCCTGGCTCCGGTGACGGCTCGGACGATACAATCGAATCCCTTTTGCACGTCCGCCGGCGGGCTCGACTCGCCGTCCGCCATGACATAGAACGTGCGCTGGAGGTCCGAGCAGTAGCCGTCCACCTTGACACCGAAGTCCATGTTCAGGACATGACCGCGCTCCACGGGCCGGCCCGTCGGGCCATAGTGTGCTTCGGCTGTCTCGGGCCCGGTGAAAACAGCGGGGCATGTCGCCTGTCCCCAGGCCGGGACGAGCCTCCTGCGCTCGACCTCGGCCGTCATGAATGCGGCGATCTCCTTTTCGGTTCGTCCGGGAGCGATGAACCCCTCGACCAGCGCGAAGATTTCCTGGGTGTGCCGGATGGCTTCCTTGATCGCCGAGATCTCAGCCGGGGTCTTGCGCTCGCGCAGAGCCGAGACGATGCGTTCGGCCGAGACGAGCCGCTCGTCGAAGCCGATCCCGCTCAGTACTTCCTGGAGCGTCAGGTACATTCCGTGAGTGAGGCCGTCGCAGACTTCGCTGCCCTTCGAGTAATTCACCGCGATCCGGGCCGGGGCGAGCGTCTTCAGGTACTCCTGAAGCGGCGCCTTGAAGCCAGTAACGAAGGCCACGACATCGTCGTAAGCTCCGGTCTCGGCGATGGCCTGCCGGTCGTAACGCCCGACAATCGCATGTGCCCTGCCATCCTTGCTGACAATGAACGCCGAGTGCCACGTGACGTCGCCCGGCGCGAGAAACGGAAGCACAGGATCGCCGTTGAGCTCGCTCTCGCGCGTGAAAGTGATCCAGCAGTCGATGTCGAATTCGCGGAGAAGCCCGACAGCCTGCCTGACCTTTTCCCGGATGAGCATATAACCTCCTCTGCCTGGAGCATATTAGCGCGAAAGGGGGGGTACGCGCTTCGATGAACTGGGCGAATTCCCTGCCTGGTGCGGACGCCGCGTCTGGTGCAGCCTGCTCTTTTTTCCAGCTTTGCCGAACTCTTCGAGATCCGGTAGACTCTACTGTATTGAGAAATCGGGTTTTGGTGTGTCGTACTGGGGCAGTCCGTCTGCATGAACTTGGGTGAGGCTCATGGCTGGTGTAAGGCGAATCAGTCAGGCGAGCGAAACTGCAGCCAGTGTCTCAGTGCGCCAAGCCAAAGAAAGGGTGGAAAAATGAGAGGGCAAGAACATCTTGGCTGGAAGGCATCCCTGGGTGGTTTCTATGTCATCGCGAGTACCGCCGGACTGCTGCTCGCTTTCTCCGGGGGGCCGCCGCTGGGCGTCACAGGTGACTTCGGCCAGCCGAATTGCACCGACTGCCATTCAGGGAACTCCCTGAACGCTGCCGGGGGTACGTTTACGATATCCGGGGTCCCTGCGGAGTATGTCCCTGGGAACGCTTATCCGATCACCGTCGCGATCAGTAAATCCGGCCAGTCACGATGGGGCTTCGAGCTGGCGGCAAGGAGCGTGACCAGCGGACAGCAGGCCGGAACGTTGACGGCGACAAATACGACAAATACTCAGGTACGCTCCTCGGGGGGGATACAGTACATCTCCCATACGGGGCCCGGAACCCAGGCCGGCTCCGCGCAGGGCACCTGGACCTTCAATTGGACGGCGCCGGCGACAGCGGTGGGAGCTATAAGGTTCGGCGCTGCGGGTAACGCTGCCAACAACAATCTTTCAAACAGCGGCGACTTCATTTACACGGCCACGGTCACGACCGATCCTGTGTCGGTGTCCCAGCCGATCACGGCGCTCTTCCCCCAGGTTGCCGTCGGTGGCGGTTTCACGACGCTCTTTACACTTGTGAACACCGGAATCGATGCTCTTAGCGGCAACCTCATCCTGACAAATTCGAACGGTTCGCCGATGGAAGTGGCGCTCTCAGCCCCCAGTTCATTAACGATCCCTTCGGGCGGTGCCAAATTCATCGAAGCTGCTCCCGTCAACCCCACCGATTCAACGGCTGCAGGGTGGGCCAGGGTGGAGAGCGCCGGTGGGGCCCTGGGTGGAGTCGCGACTTTCCAGTTTGCGAGCGGGGGCCAGCTTGCCTCCGTGGCAGGAGTCCTGTCTGCCGATGACACTGACGTCGCCACCATTCCCGTGGACGACGACGCCACGAAAGGCAGGTTTACCGGATATGCGGTAGCCAATCACGAGGACAACGACGTCAACATACGCATCATCCTGGTTGATGCGAACGGCGTACCCGTCGGCCAGCCGATGCGGCCTTCGCAACTGAACCCTCTCAGGGCGAAAAACCATGTCGCGAGGTTCCTGTTCCAGGATCTCAACGACCCGAATCTCAAGCAGCAGGGTTCTATGGTATTGATCGCGGACGGAGGCAGGAAGTTTGCGGTTGTGGCGCTGGTTCAGAACAGCGGCTGATAGTTGACGCCCTTGAGCAGCACCAGCCGGTAATTGCCGCTCGCATCGGTGGTCGTGAAACCATCGTACCCGAGATTGGACGCCCCGGAGAGTTCCTGGGACATTGCGGTCACGGTCACGTCTTTCACTCCCTGGCCGGAACCGTTGCTTACCTTTCCCGTGACGATCGCCTGGCCGGGCAAGGCCGGCAGCGTGAGATTCAGGGTTGTACTCGATGAGACCGCTGTGGACGTTCCGCTCAGCGGATAGTACGCGGCTCCACTGGGACTCTGGGCGCTTCCGACTGGAACCATCACGCTGACATCGTAGCTCCGGCCGGCGGCCAGCCTCATCTGATAGGCTCCTGCATCGGCCAGCGCGAGGGTAGTCGAGGGGGGCGCACAGCAGGTGTAGCCCGCGGGCAGCGGCGCTGTCTTGTCGGTGGCTGTCACCACGGTACTTTCGGGGAGCGATGAGCCGGTGATACTTACGGCTCCCGAAAGCTGGCCGAGGTCCGGAACGGCAAAGTTGGCCGTGACTGCGGAACCGCT
>JAFNAH010000298.1 GCA_017860075.1 Acidobacteriota bacterium
CCAGGAAGGCTTGCCCAGGTAAGTCCGTATGGTCTCCCGGATACTCCCCTTTTCCCACTCGACGTAGTCGCTGCTGTCTTTGTTCGGATCGCAGACGGCAACGATCTGGATTTCGGGGTTGGCCAGGAGGTCGCCCAGTTCACTGATGCTCTGGGTGCCCATCCCGATGTGCGCCAGGGTGATCTTGTCGCTTGGGGGTACGAACCCACGTCCGCCAAGGACGTGTCTCGGAACGATGGTGATGAGGCCGGATGCTGCTGCCGACCCGATGAATTTGCGGCGGTTGATATCCGACATGATCTGATTCCTCATCTAAAGGTAACGTTCTCGAATGATATGCAGGTGATGCCGCTCGTGTCCCAGGATGATGTAGGGCACGGCCCGAACAGTGAACGGGTTGCCTGCGTCGGTGCTGCCGCGGCGCAACAGCGCAGCCGGCTCAAAGAAACGGAACAGGCTCAGCGTCGCCTGCCGAACGGCGGACATTTCGTCCAACAGGCTTCGAAAGCTGCGCTGCGTGCAGGGAGAGTGATGCACCCAGAAATCCTGGTCGAACGCCGCGAGGGGCATGGTGTCGCCGCGGGCAACCCTCAGCGCGCGGTAACCAAGAACGCGTTCGGCATCGGCAATATGTCCAAGGATTTCTTTGAGCTTCCATTTGCCCGGGGCGTACGAATAGTCGCCACGCGATTCGGGAAGATTTTCAATAAGAGCAGCGGTTTCCGCTCTCTGGCGCTCAAGGCACTGAAGGATGTCTTCTTCGGGTACGAGGTCGAGGTAGGCCTTTTGGTACGGAGCGTACTCTGACGGATCGGGACGCTTGTACTCTGGCGTTGTGGTCATGGAATTCCTCCCGGCTGCAATGCCAGTGCCGAAGGTGCACAGGATACAGAATATAGAATGTAGAATTCAGAACAAAAGCACCGTTGCGATGAAGACGCGTCACCAGTTTGTGAATGAGCCGTCGGGACGGCGGTAGATCGGAATCGGAGCGACGTATTCCGATACCACTGTGAGTTCCGTAAGCTTGGTGTCGTCGAACTCCACGCCAAGGCCCGGCCGCTCGTTCGGCCACAGCTTACCATCGCGGAAATCGAAGCACCTGGGCAGATGCGGCATTGGTCCCGTGGCGTGCGGGAGCATCTCCATCAGCACAGGTCCCGAAAAGGACGCACAGGCATGAACCAGCGCTGCTTCCGAGATCGGGCCCGTGAAGTGCGGGATCAGGCCGACATAATGCGTTTCACACAGGGCGGCTATCTTCATGAACTCGGTGATGCCGCCGACGTTCGGAATGGCAACGCGCGCGTAATCGATCAGGTGTCCTTCGACGAGCTGATTGATGTCCCAGCGGGCCCCGAACTGCTCCCCGACCGCGATCGGCACCTCGACCTGCCCGCGCAGCGTCCGGTAAACGTCGGGATTCTCGGAGCGGATGAGATCCTCGACGAAATAGGGCCCGAGCGGCTCGATCAGCCGCGCGAGACGAACGGCGTCCGGCATGTCGAAACGCGTGTGAAAATCCACCGCCCAGGCCCCGTCTTTCCCGACACCCTCCCTGGCTTCCCTGCAGTGTTCGAGAGTTTTCCGGGTCATCTCGAACCGGTCCCATGGATTCCCGTCAGCCGGACCGATTCGGAAGGCACGGTAACCTGCCTCCACGCATGCACGGGCGGTTTCCTTCAGCGTGCCTCTGGACGGAAAACCGGTGGCGTAGCATTCGATGTGATCGCGGGTCGGTCCGCCGAGCAGGCGATGCACGGGCACTCCGAGCGCTTTGCCCTTGATATCCCACAGCGCCGTGTCCAGTGCGCCGAGAGCATGCAGCTTCTCGCGGCCGGCCGGATAAAAGTAGGCGCGGTAGAGAATCTGCCAGATCTGCTCGGTCCGGAACGGGTCCATGCCGATTATCGCGGCAGCACACTGTTCGATCGTATCCTTCGACCCGCCCTCCCCGATCCCGCTGAGGCCGGCGTCGGTTTCGACAACAACCACGTTGGTGCTCTGGTTGAAGAGCCCGGGCACGCTGCTTCTTCTCAAGGCGGCGTCGCCCGCGGACTGGTAGTACCGGACGCGCTTGATCTTCATCCCGGAGGGGGGCTTCGCCGGCAATCCCGCAGCCAGCATCGCGCCCCCGGCACCTGCGAACGAATTCAGAAAGTGTCTGCGTTTCATTGCCTGCTCTCCCGAGGTCTCCGCCTCACCACGGCTTCGCGACCACCAGCGTTGCAGGTCCCCGTTCCACGCGCAGCGGATTCCGGAGGGGTCGGCCGAAACCATTAAAACTGATGACCATCACGTCCCCGTCAACGAGGCGAACTCCTTCTCCGAAACTGAATGCATCGGCACCGAAAAAATGGACATGGATGTCGCCGGGCCGGCGGTGAGATTCGAACTTGAAGTGGTGATGCTCAAGGTTTGCCAGGCTGTGGCACATCGCTTCTTCGCCTGAATGAACTGCTCTGGACCACAGGACGCTGCCCCCGCGCTCAATCGACACAGCCCCGCTGACGCTCGCAAAATCCGGGTCCAGCACCAATTCGGGGCCTATGGCACATGTTCTCAGCTTGGAGGCGGCGAGATAAAGGTAGTTCTTCTTCTCGAGACGGTGGTCGGAGAATTCGTTGCCCGCGGCCATGCCGATTCGAACCGGCTCCCCCGACTTCGCGATGACGTAGATCCCGGCGATTTCAGGCTCTTCTCCTCCGTCCTCCGCATAGGACGGGACGGAGAGCGGATCCAGATGTCCCCGCAGGATGCTTCCCGGACCCTTGTAAAACCACTCGGGCGCGACACCGATTGCGTCCGGCGCCGGGCGACCGCCTTCCGCGCCCCATCGGTACATGCGCGCACTATCGGTGAGCTCCTGACCCGCGGCATGCATCGCCTGGCGGGTTTCTGCGCTCTTGACGTGCGTGAGGCCGGTGCCGCTGACGAGGCATCTGGCAGGCTCGTCTGGATGGTCGGCCGCGGGAAGGATGTGCCATTCCGATTGGCCATGGTAAACGGCATCGTAATCGAGCCGCTCAGCTGCAATGCTTCGCTCCAGAAGCTCGCGGATGTGAATCCCGGAGTCGAGCGCCGCGGTGGCGAGCGAATGCACCGAAGGATACTCCCTGAGCAGACGGAGCATTCCGCTGTCCACAAGACCGAGCCGACGCTCCGCTGCACGCGTAAGCTGGACAACTCTCATGCGGCCGATTGTAAGGGAAACGGCTGCAGACACCAAATGCAGTATTTTGCGGCTGGAACTCACGTGTGCCGCAAGAATCCTGTTCAACCCTTTCAGGGTTGATGTTTAACCTTGTCACCGGTTCCCGGGGTTTGCACCCCGGGCTGATCTGTTCCACCCCCTCGGGGTGGTTCCGCACGTATTCCCACTACGAAGCGGTGACTGGCGCTCTTCGGGGTGCTCTTGCATCTATTCCTACTACGACGGCGACTGGCGTTCCGGGAGGTTCCGTGGGTGTTCCTGCTGCGAGGCAGTGACCGGCCTGACGACCCTGAAAGGATCGGATAGAAAAGCCCGGGGTGCACACCCCGGGAATGATGTGGATTGTCGCAGGAACCAACCCTGAAAGGGTTGAACAGGTATTTCCTCTCCGCAACTCGGGCCCTTTACCGGTGCGTCGCGCGAAAGGTTGTTAGTGCAGCCTGCTGCCCAGGACCAGTGGTTCGGGTGCGGGAGTCGAATCCGCTTCGTAGCGGAATGCGCACAACCTGGTGATCAGCCGGTTCCTGCAGGCAGCCGCAGCCAGCAGGAGAGCAATG
>JAFNAH010000299.1 GCA_017860075.1 Acidobacteriota bacterium
ACGACTACACTGCGGCTCCTCTGCGGCCTCCTGGATCCCACCTCCGGCAGCGTCACCGTGGACGGGCACAACGTGCGCGTCGAAATCGAGTTCATCAAGGACAGGATCGGCTACATGCCCCAGAAATCGGGCCTCTATGTAGACCTGACGGTGCGGGAAAACATGGACTTCTACGCCGATCTCTTCGGAATTTCCGGGAACGAGCGCACAGCCCTGATGGCCCGTCTCCTGAAGATGACACGCATGGAACCCTTCCAGGACCGCCCTGCAGGCAAGCTGTCTGGCGGCATGAAACAGAAGCTGTCGCTCATGTGCGCCCTGCTGCACCGCCCCGAGGTTCTCTTCCTGGACGAGCCGACCAACGGTGTAGACCCCGTATCCAGGCGGGATTTTTGGGCCATCCTGTACCAGTTGGTAAAGGAGGGAGTGACCGTCGTAGTGACAACGGCCTACCTGGACGAGGCCGAGCGCTGCAACCGCGTCGGACTCATGCACCAGGGACGGCTCATCCGCTGCGATTCGCCGGGTGCGCTGAGGCAGCAGTTCACCGAGCCGTGTTTTCAAGTCCAGGTCCCCGACCTCAAACGCGCCAGGGATTTCCTCCAAAAATCCGAGGGTGTGCTCAGCGTCGAGCCCGCGGGCGCGGTGCTCCACTTGTTTCTTTACCCGGACAGGACCTCCGCTGCCTCGCTCGAGAGATCATTGGAGCAGGCAGGGTTTGGTCCCGCAGAATTCAAGCAGGTGACCCCGTCGCTCGAGGATATCTTTATCGCATCGATCAGCAAGGTTACGCGGGCGACAGAAAACACTCATCGCGGATGAATGATGCATAAGGACAAAGGTCCTCTCACGGCCGGAAACGGATGCGTCGTCGAGGTCGAGAACCTGGTGAAACGCTTCGGCAGCTTCGTCGCGGTGGATCACGTGACGTTCAGCGTTAAGGCCGGGACGATCTTCGGTTTTCTCGGCCCTAACGGTGCAGGCAAATCGACCACCATCCGAATTCTCTGCGGCCTGCTTGTGCCTTCCGGCGGCCGTGCCTGCGTGGGCGGCATCGAGGTCGCGGCGGCACCGGAAGAAGTGCGGAAGCAGATCGGATACATGTCTCAAAAATTCTCGCTCTACGACGATCTGACCGTGGAAGAGAACATCGATTTCTTCAGCGGCATCTACCGGGTGCCGAAAGAGAAGCGGGAAGCGCGCAAGGAGTTCGTCCTCGGGATGGCGGGGCTCGCCGAGCGAAGGAACTCCATGACGGGAGTCCTTGCCGGCGGGTGGAAACAGCGACTGGCCCTCGGCTGCGCGATCCTGCACGAACCCCCGATCCTCTTCCTCGACGAACCGACTTCCGGCGTCGACCCGATCGCACGGCGGTCGTTCTGGTCCCTGATCTACCAGTTGTCCGACGCGGGCCACACGGTGTTTGTCAGCACACACTACATGGACGAGGCGGAGTATTGCCACCGCCTCGCCCTGATGAACCGGGGAAAGATCGTCGCCATCGGGGCTCCCGCCGAACTCAAACGGGAGATGGAGAGCTACTCCATTCTGAGCCTGGAATCTTCCGATCCGCTCGAGAGCATGAAAGCTCTCGATGGCGTTGAGGGCATCGCGGACATAGCCGTCTTCGGCGCAGGGCTGCATGTGAAGACGACGGATGCCGAGGCTGCAACGGAGCGAATCCGGCAGGTTCTCGCACAGAAACAGATCAGTATAGACCACCTGGCGGCGATACCGCCGTCGATGGAGGACGTCTTCGTTTCGCTGATCGAGGAACAGGAGCGGAGCGCATCATGAACCTGCGTCGTACAAGGGCCGTCGCCCACAAGGAATTCCTGCACATCATGCGGGATCCGAGGAGCCTGGGCATGGCGCTGGCACTTCCCCTGCTGATGATCATGCTCTTCGGGTATGCGCTGACGCTGGATGTCGATCGCATCCCGATGGTGGTCTACGATTCTTCCCGGACGCCCGAGAGCAGAGAGCTGATCGATGCGTTCCGTGGTTCCCGATACTTCATGATCGTGGCGTGGGCGGACCGGTACGAGGCCATCGAACGATCCATCAATAAGGACGAGTGCCTGATGGGCCTCGTGATCCAGCCGACCTATGCCGCCGACCTCCTCTCCGGGCGCAGAGCTGAGGTGCAGTTGATACTGGACGGAAGCGATTCCAACACCGCCTCGATCGCACGCGGGTACGCATCGGCCGTGATGCTGGCCTACAACATGCGCCTTCTCTCCGGCAGCCTGAACCGGCGATCCGGAGCTTCTTTCGCGCCGCAGGTCGATGGCCGCCTCCGTGTCTGGTACAACAGCGAGCTGAAGTCCAGGAACTACGTGGTGCCGGGCCTGATCGCCCTCATCCTGATGATCATCTCTGCGCTGCTGACTTCGCTGACGATCGCGCGGGAATGGGAAATGGGAAGCATGGAGCAGTTGCTCTCCACCCCGGTGCGCCCTGCCGAGATCGTAATCGGGAAGATGTCGGCCTTCTTCGCGCTCGGGGCCATCGACACGATCCTGGCCGTGGCCGCCGGTGTGGGCGTCTTCAAGGTCCCGCTTCGCGGCAGCATCCTGTTTCTGGCGGCAACCAGCTGCATCTTCCTGATCGGCGCTCTGTGCTGGGGCATCCTGATCTCGGCGCTGACGAGATCACAACTCGTGGCGTATCAGCTGGGCATGCTGTCGTCGTTCCTGCCGGCGTTCATTCTCTCCGGCTTTATCTTCGCGATCGAGAACATGCCGGCCGTGATCCAGGGTTTTACCTACATCTTTCCGACAAGATACTTCGTCAGCATTCTGAAGGGGATATTCCTCCGGGGGGTTGGACTGCACGTGCTCTGGTTCGAGATGCTGCTTCTCTCGATATACGCGGCCGTCGTGTTCCTGATTGCGGTGAGAAAACTCAGGCAGAAGGTGGCCTGAGAGTGAGGTGAAGAGGGCATGTGGGAAAGGATCCTGGTCATAGTCCGGAAGGAACTCCTGCAGACCGTGCGCGACATACGCCGGCGCATGCTGCTGTTCGGCCCGCCGCTGCTCCAGCTCATCGTCTTCGGCTACGCGGTGAACATGGATGTTCAGAATGTCCGCATGGCGTGGCTGGATCTGGACAATACTCCTGAAAGCCGCGAGCTCAGGGCATCCTTTGAATCATCAAAATACTTCCAGGTGGTCGAGACTCCCTCCCGGATCGGCGACGCCCGGGATCTGCTCGACCACGGGGAGATTCAGGCCATCGTGCAGATCCTCCCCCGTTTCGGGCGCGATGTGCGGCGGGGCACTACGACCGCGGTCCAGATCCTGGTCGACGGCACGAATTCCAACACCGCCGCGATCGTATCGAACTACGCGTCGCAGATCGTTGCATCGTACGCGTCTGCCGCGTTGGCCGAATCTCAAAACGCCAAAGCGCTGGCTTCGGGAACCATGGCGGCCTCCCCGGGGGCATCTGCGGGCCTCTCGGCGCAGCTGCGTGTATGGTTCAATCCCGACCTCAAGAGTCGGGACTACTTCGTGCCCGGCGTCGTGGTCAACATCATCGCACTTGTGACTATCATGCTCACATCCATGAGCATCGTCCGTGAGAAGGAAGTGGGAACGATGGAGCAGTTGATGGTCACCCCGATACGGCCCTTCGAGCTGATGCTCGGCAAGGTGCTTCCCTTCGCGTTGATCGGCCTGTTCGAGGTCGCGCTCGTCGTCATAGCGGCCGAATTGGTCTTTCAGACGCCTTTCCGCGGAAGCGTGTTGACGCTGTTCACCTGCTC
>JAFNAH010000015.1 GCA_017860075.1 Acidobacteriota bacterium
TTCCCCTCCGGTTTCTGATGCCTGCGGTAGTGCGTCCAGGCCAGCACGAGACCCGCAAACGAGAACAGGTACATCACCGACATGCCGATGACCACCCAGAGACCGTCACTCATTTGTCCTCCTCCCATCTCTGGATCTTTTCGAGTTCTTCCAGGTATTCCCTCTGTTTGTGCTCGTAATCCTCGCTGATCACATCCAGCTTCGGATCAATCACCCAGAACATCACGGCGGTGATGACGATGCCGACTGTGAGCATTATGAATCCCATCGGAAGCAGAAAAAGGCTCATCGCCAGCCCGAAGGTGATTAAAATGAAGCTGAGAGGTGAAAGCACGATCGCGATCCAGTCTTCCTTGGTCCACTCATCCGCCTCGTGAGGAGTCCAGGACCTCTTGATCCAAGCCATGACTTACCCCTTTCTGCTGTTCTGCTCAGCCTTGAGCTCGATCTCGTGTACTTTTGCCAGCAGACCCCGGCGCTCCGCCTCGCGCCTGACTGGTCCCCAGAAGCCGATGGGTCTGGTCTGCACATAGACCTTGACCAGCCTGTCCATGTCATCCGGCCTGGTCAGGAATGTCACGGGAATGTATACGCAGGCCACTAGCGCCATCAGCAGCCAGAACTGCTCGAAATCCTTCAACTCCGGCAGCAGGCCGAACGCGGGCAGAACCCATACGACAAGCCAGCAGGTGCCCAGGTTGGCGATCCAGGCGGAGAGGTAAGCCCAGCCGTTGAACCGCCACCAGATTACCTGCAGGATGTTGGGGAGCCAGGTGCCTGCGATCATCAGCCATAAGGCGAAAAACAGCCACTTGGTCACGTTTTCGCCGACCATCAGGCCGAAGAAGAACGACCCGAGCATGATGACCACGGTCATCACGCGCCCGACCCGGATAACCTGCTTTTCCGTGGCACCCGGATTGATGTAGTGGTGATACAGGTCCCGCGTCGCATACATCGAGCCGAGATTCAGGATGCCGGAAACGGTGGAGAAGTGAATCGCCAGGATACCTGCAAAGAAGAATCCCACCAGGCCGGAGGGAAGGTACTCGAATCCCATCCGGAACCAGGCCAGCTGATACTCCGATTCCCTGGTCATCCCGGGATGAATTACGAAGAACGCCAGGACTGCGATGGCCCAAATCGAGTTCCGGACGATGATCGCGGCCGCACCCCACCACATGCTGTATGCGGCGGCCTTCACGGTTCTGGCAGACTGAATGCGTTGTGCCTCGACGAACCAGTCGAAATGGGTCGCCATGCCGAAGCCGCCCAGGAAGGGGACGGCAATCATGGTGATCAACCAGAGCAACGGGTAGTCCCCGGACACGAATCCGGTTGTCCGGAAGGGATTGAGCATTTCGGCATTGCCCATGGCGCGGATCTTGTCGACGATCGCGCCCGGACTGCCGACGGCCATCACCGCCCAGATGCTGACGATGATGCAGGTCAGGAACATGGTGATCCCTTGCTGCACGTCGGCGATGATGACCCCCCAGAAGCCGGAGGTCATGGCATAGATGCAGCACACGATGGAGAAAAGGACCAGGCCCCACCAGATCGGCCAATTGAACGCCCAGTGGCAGACGTTGCCCATGGCAATCCCGACCCAGCCGGCGCAGAACATGTTGAACGCCACCTGCCAGCCGGCGATCCATCCGCGCATGAGTTCACCCGGGAGTCCGCTGAAGCGCAGTGTCTGCCACTCGGCCTGCGTGCCGGCCAGCGACCTGCGGAATATCCGGGTGGAAACCCAGGCGCTTATGGCACACCAGCCGGCGAAGAGAGAGCCCCAGATGCCGTAGAGACCCTTCTGATAGACGAAACCCGAGAACCACATCGGTGTGTCGGTCGCGGTGTGCGTGGCGAAGTTCGAGGTGGCGGGGAGCCACCAGGGCAAGCCGCGCCCGGCGAGGAAGAAATCCGCCCCGGAGCGTTTGCCCAGTCGGTAAAACAGGACCCCGGTCGCAAGCGTGAGCGCAATGTAGACGATCACCCAGAAGTAGTCGAGCCCGGTGAAATGAACCATTCGGCAGCTCCTGTCTATGGCGGGGATTTATAACACGAGAACGAGATCGGTTAGGATTAATTCATGTTGCCTCTCGTAGTGCCCTGAACCTTATTTTGGGGTTGCTTTCGCGGGACTGCTCAACCATGATTTTACGTCGCCATCCTTGTTAATTTTTTCACCGGTCCTCGCGGCTGGACAGGAGTCATGATCATGGCAACGCTAAATGATCGCGTTGAGTGCAAGGAATATTTGAACAGGGTTGTGCCGGTAGAGGAGGCTGTGAAGCATGTCACCGATCGGTGCAACATAGCCATCAGCGGATTCACCAAGTCCGGTGAACCGAAGCGCTTCTTCCAGGCACTCGCCAAGTACCTGGCGGAGAACGCGCCGAAAACCAAGATCAACCTCTTCAGCGGCGCCTCGCTTTCCGACGAAGTGGAGAATCCGATCGCCCCGTTCATCGGCAAGCGCGGGCCCTATATGTCCTCCTCAGCCTCGAGGAAGAGGATCCTTGCCGGGGAGATGGAATTCACCGACGTGCACCTGTCGATGTTCGCGCGGAACCTGATGTACGGCTTCTACGGCGACATCGGTCTGGCCGTGATTGAGGTCTCCCGGATACGGCCGGACGGCAGCGTGATTCTCTCCTCTTCCGTGGGAATCTCGGCAGAAGCTCTCAGCATGGCCAAGAAGATCATCCTCGAGGTAAACACGGCAATCCCGGACTACACCGGCTTCCATGACATCGTACTCCCGTCCGTGCATCCGAAGGTCCACTGGCCTATTCCTATCATCAACGTGAACGATCGCGTCGGTACGCCATACGTCGAGATTGACAAGAACAAAGTCGTCGCGATCGTGGAATCAAACACGCCTGACTATCCTGTCGCCTTCAAGGCCACCGAGGAAATCGACCGCAAGATCGCGGAGAACGTCATCGATTTCCTTCTGCACTGCCAGAAGTGGTACAGCTGGGGCAAGCGCCTGCCTCCGATCCAGTCCGGCGTGGGCAACGTCGCAAACGCGATCGTAGGCGAACTCTACAAGTCGCCGTTCCAAAAGATCCGGTTCTGGACGGAGGTCTTCCAGGACGGGATGATGCGCTACGTTGAAGACGAGGAGAAGTTCAGCAGCGCGTCGGCAACTGCGATCTCGTTCTCCACCGCAGCACGGGCGGAATTCGAGCGTCTCTTCTCGCGCTGCAGGGACAAGCTGGTCCTTCGTCCTATGTGGATCTCCAACTGCGCGGAGGTCATCACGCGGCTTTACGTAATCGCGATGAATACGCCCATCGAGGTGGACATCTACGGGCACGTCAACTCGACCCATGTGGACGGCTCGCGGCTTGTCAACGGGCTGGGCGGAAGTGGTGATTTCTTCCGCAACGCATATATCAGCGTGGTGCACACTCCTTCGATCCGCCGCCTGAAGGACGGCAGGACCGTGAGCTGTGTGATGCCCTACGTGCGCCACATCGATCACACGGAGCACGACATCAAGTGCGTCGTCACCGAGCAGGGGTACGCGCTCAATACTTCCATCAAGTCGCCGAGGCGCCGCGCCGAGGACATCATCGAGAAGTGCGCCCACCCGTACTTCCGCGAGATTCTTCATGAGTACCTCAAGATGGCGGGAACCGGCGACGAGCCGCGCACGACGGATATGACGTCGCTGCAGTCCTGGTGGAAGGACTACGATGACGCCTGCGGGTCTTTCCCTGCCAAGCCGGCACCGGTTGCCTGAAGGCACCTGCCTGGTCGCACGCTCAAGCTTCGAGGGGGCGGATTGGACATCCGCCCCCCGAAAACCAGGCCCTCTCTCCCTGACGTTCTCCCACAGTTCTCGAAGCGAAATAACGCACGGCCCGCAGGGTGATCCGTTAGAATCAACCGTGGAACCCAGAAATGACGCGCGAGCGGGGAATCACCATCATCGGGGGCGGGCTTGCAGGCTGTGAAGCGGCCTGGCAGGCGGCGCGCCGGGGCATCGGCGTCGTTCTCTTCGAAATGCGTCCCGTGGTGCCCACCGGCGCCCATGAAACCGACAGGCTGGCCGAGCTGGTCTGCAGCAACTCCCTGAAATCGGACGCGCCCGGAACCGCGTCCCACCTGCTAAAGGAAGAGCTTCGCCGGCTGGGCAGCCTGGCGATCCGCATTGCCGACGAGGTCCGCGTCCCGGCCGGACACGCTCTCGCGGTCGACCGCAACAGGTTCGCTGAAAGGGTGACGGAGGAGATCCTGCGCGAGCCGCTCATCCGGCTCGTACGCGAAGAGGTCCGGGAACTGCCGGAACAAGGCATCCGCGTCGTTGCCACCGGGCCGCTGACCTCGGAATCGATGTGCCGTTCGATCGCCGGGTTCGCGGGTACGGCGAACCTTTACTTCTATGACGCGATATCACCGATCGTGGACGCAGGCACACTCGACCGTTCCAGGGTCTTCCGGGCATCCCGGTACGGTAAGGGGGGAGAGGACTACCTGAACGCACCGATGACGGCCGGGGAGTACGACGCTTTCTATGCCGCGTTGATCTGCGCAGAATCGGTTCCCCTGCACAAGTTCGAGAGTGCAGTCTATTTTGAGGGCTGCCTGCCCATCGAGGAGCTGGCCCGGCGCGGGAAAGACACGCTGCGGTTCGGCCCGATGAAGCCCGTCGGCCTGCATGACCCGCTGACGGGACGCCGGCCGTATGCAGCCGTTCAGCTGCGGCGGGAGACCCTGATGGCCGACAGCTACAACCTCGTCGGGTTCCAGAACCACTTGCGCTTCCCGGAGCAGAGGCGCGTCTTCCGGCTGGTCCCCGGGCTCGAGGCGGTCGAGTTCCTGCGCTTCGGGCAGATTCATCGCAACACCTACATTCAAAGCCCGGCGATCCTCAGCCCGACACTGCAGGCAAGGAAGGATCCGGCGCTCTTTTTCGCCGGACAGCTCTGCGGTGTGGAAGGGTACGTCGAATCCGCCGCAACGGGCCTCCTCGCAGGCCTGAACGCGAGCCGTGTGGCGCTGGGACTCGCGCCCGTCGTGCCGCCGATATCGACCGCATGCGGGAGCCTGACTCACTACATCTCGCACGCGGAGCCGCGGCACTTTCAACCCGCCAACATCAGCTTCGGCCTGTTGCCCGAGGCCCCGGACGAGCTGAAGCGGCGCGTCCGCGATCGGCAGGAACGGCACCGCATCCAGGTAGCTGAAGCGCTCACGACGATGGAAGAGTGGATCGCGTCGCTCGTCCCGGCAGTCGAAAGGGTCCGATAGAGGATGGAACCGTGAATGCCACGCTGGCGGAGTGGATCGACAGGTACCTGGCCTATCTCCGGTACCAGCGAAATGCCTCGGAGCATACACTTCGTAACTACGCTTCCGACCTGCACCAGTTTCTTCATCACCTGACTCACACGCCGGAAGGTGCCGATCGCCCGGAACCGGCACTGGAACAGATCGACAACCTGACAATCCGCGAGTTTCTTGGCAGGCTGCACCAGCGGGGGAACAAGAAATCCTCGACGGCGCGGCGTCTGGCGGCCATTCGCTCGTTCCTCAAGTTTCTATCGGTGGAGGGCGCGGTCGCCTCGAATTCCGCCAAACTGGTGGCGTCGCCGCGCCAGGAAAAGCGGCTGCCGGATTTCCTCGCGCTCGACGCGGTTGCCGCCCTCGTGGAAGCTCCGGACACATCCACTGCTGCGGGCAAACGCGACCGCGCGATGCTCGAACTTCTCTACGGCACGGGGATAAGGGCCAGCGAACTGGTCGGGCTGGACCTCGGCGACGTGGATCTGCAGGAGCAACTGGTCAGGGTGATGGGAAAGGGCCGGAAGGAGCGGATCGTGCCGTTCGGCCGGAAAGCCGGCGAAGCGGTCGCCGATTACCTCCAGGCACGGGGCGAGCTCGCCGGGTGCGAGTTGCGGAAATCAGCCGGGGAGGCAGTGTTTCTGAACGTCCGCGGCGGGAGGCTGACGGCCCGAAGCCTGGGAAACATCGTGAACAAGCACGTCAGTCGGCTGGCTCAGCGAATGAGGGTCCACCCCCACACGCTGCGTCACACGTTCGCGACGCACATGCTCAATGCCGGCGCGGACCTCCGTTCCATACAGGAGATGCTCGGTCACGAAAGCCTTTCCACCACGCAGAAGTACACGCACGTGTCCATTGAGCAACTCGTGCGCGTCTATCAATCGGCTCACCCGCGGGGGAAAAAGCTCCCTCAGCCGAAGTAGGCTGCGGCGGGGCTCCGTTGATCAGCGGATCCCGCCGGCCTGGAGCCTTTCCCTGACGACGGATGGAACCGTGTTGATGTCGATCAGCTCAGTCTGCCTGGTGGCCCGGTTGAAGAGCTCGGCCTGGCCTTTGCTGAGTTTTTCAGCGCCCAGCACGACACGGTAAGGAATACCGATCAGGTCCGCATCCTTGAACTTCACGCCGGGCCGCTCCATGCGATCGTCCAGTAGCACGTCGATCCCGGCCGTGCGCAACTCGTCATACAACCGGTCTGCGGCCGCCTTCACGGCATCCTTGTAGTTCACAGGCGTGATGATGACGGAGAACGGCGCGATGGAGGCGGGCCAGATGATCCCGTCGTCGTCGTGGTAGAGCTCCACGGCTGAAGACAGGATCCGCTCAATCCCGATCCCGTAACTGCCCATCACGATCGGGACCTGCTTGCCCTCCGCATCGAGCACCACGGCACCCATGCTCTGCGAGTATTTGGTGCCGAGCTTGAATATGTGACCGACCTCGGCCGCCTTGTAGATCTCCAGCGGCTTGCCGCACTGAACGCAGGACTCGCCTGCCTGGACCGCTCGCAGATCCGCCCATTCGGCCTTGAAGTGGACGCCGGGCGTCACACCCTGCAGGTGGAAGTCGTCCTTGTTTGCCCCGCAAGTCATGTTGCTGCGGCCCTGGAGTTCGGGATCCGCCAGGATCGGGAGGTTGCGGACGCCGACCGGGCCCAGGCTGCCTGCATCCGCGCCAAACAGCTCCCTGATCTCCTCGGGGCGGGCCGGTCGTACCAGCACCGTCCTGGCCGCCGCCATGAGCTTGGCCTCGTTCAGCTGGTGATCTCCGCGCACCAGCAGGAGGCAGGGCTTGTCCGCGACGATATAGACGAGCGACTTTATCTGGTGGGTGGGCGGCACCTTCAGGAAATCGGCCACCTCGGCGATCGTCTTCTGGCCCGGCGTCGATACCGCGCGCGGTTCCCCGCTTGACGGCTCATCGGAAATCTTGTCCAGCCGCGATACCGCGCGCTCGAGGTTTGCCGCGTAGCCGCAAGCGCACGACACCACGAAGTCCTCGCCTGCCTCCGTCCTCACCATGAATTCCTCGGACTGGCTGCCTCCCATCGCGCCGGAACTTGCCTCCACGGCGACAAACTTCAGTCCGCAGCGCGTGAAGATCCGGCAATAAAGTTGATGGTGGATGTCGTAGCTTCGATCGAGCCCTGCCCGGTCCACATCGAACGAGTAGGAGTCTTTCATTATGAACTGCCGCAAACGCAAAAGCCCTGATTTCGGACGCGCTTCATCGCGGAACTTGGTTTGGATCTGGTACCAGATCTGGGGGAGATCCTTGTAGGACCGCACTTCCTTGCGCGCGATTTCGGTGAAGACTTCCTCATGGGTCATGCCCAGGCACATGTCTCGTCCGAACCGGTCCTTGAGACGGAACATGTTTTCGCCCATGTCTGCCCATCGTCCCGTTTCCTGCCAGAGGTCGGCGGGGTGCAGTGCCGGCAGGAAGAATTCCTGGGCGCCGGCCTCATCGAACTCGTCTCGTATGATCCTGATGATCTTCAGGACGGTCCTCTGGCCCAGCGGGAGATAGGAATAGATGCCCGCCGCCAGTTGCCGGACGAAACCGCCTCGGATCAGCAATTGATGTGAACGGAACTCGGCGTCTGCGGGGTTATCCCGCAGGGTCGGAATGAAACTCCTGGACCAGCGCATGCGTCACTCCCGAAGTTTTGGGGACAGGCTACTCAACCTCGAAACCCAGATTCAGGCATAGGCCACTCAGACGCGGAATTCTGCCATGTTGCGGCCGCTGGTTGCCAGCCCATAGTTTCGAGGTTGAGTAGCCTGTCCCCAAAACTTGAGGTAGACTTGGTGGCATGAGAATCGTCCTGGCCAGCGATCATGCAGGGTATGACCTCAAGGAGAAGGTGAAAGAGTACCTCCGCAGTCTGGGAGTGGAGACTCAGGACTTGGGCGCCTTTTCTGCTTCGCAGAGCGTCGACTACCCGGACTTTGCAGCCGCGGCTGCCGCGCGCGTCAGCGACGGCGCTGCGGACCGCGCCATCCTGGTCTGCGCTACGGGTGCCGGCATGTGCATCACCGCGAACAAGGTGCCGGGGATCAGGGCCGTCGCCGGCTGGGAGCCTGAGATAGTGCGGCTGAGCCGGGCACACAACGATGCCAACGTTCTCTGCCTTCCCGGCCGCTTCATGGAAGCACGGACGGCGCAGGAACTGGTGAAGATTTGGCTGGCCACGGCCTTCGACGGAGGCCGGCACCAGCGGCGTGTCGACAAGATCTCCGCATTGGAGCAAAGAGACCCCAACCAGTGACGTTGTTTGATCCGGCCGTCCGAAGACACCTGCTGGCGTTTCCGGATGGACCGGGCCACGAACAGGAGCACGGTACCAGCCATGTATCAACCACTGTCAGTCGTCGATCCCGAAGTTGCCGACGCGATTTCCCGCGAAACGCGAAGGCAGCATGAGACCCTCGAACTCATCGCATCCGAGAACTTCGTGAGTGAAGCGGTGCTGGAGGCTGCAGGCTCGGTCTTGACCAACAAGTATGCCGAAGGCTATCCGGGCCGGCGCTACTACGGGGGATGCGAATTCGTGGACCGGGTGGAGTCGCTCACGCAGGAGCGGGCAAAGAAATTGTTCGGCGCGGAACATGTCAACGCGCAGCCGCACTCCGGCACCCAGGCGAATATCGCCGTCTACATGGCTGTCTGCAAACCAGGAGACACCATCCTCGGCATGAGCCTGGCCCACGGAGGGCACCTGACGCACGGGCACCCGCTGAATTTCTCCGGGAAGATGTTCCACGTGGAGTCCTACGGCGTAAGTCCCGAGACCGAACGCATCGACTATGGCGAGATGGCGCGGCTCGCCGAGCAGCACAAGCCGAGGCTGATCGTGTGCGGTGCGAGCGCCTACCCACGGACAATCGACTTCCCGAGAATCGGGGAGATTGCCCGTTCTGTCGGGGCCGTATCCATGGCGGACATCGCTCACATCGCCGGCCTCATCGCCGCCGGCCTGCATCCCAGTCCCTTCCCGCACATGGATTTCGTCACGACGACCACTCACAAGACACTGCGGGGTCCGCGCGCCGGGCTCATCATGTGCAAGGAAGCGTTCGCAAAGGATCTCGACCGGGCCGTCTTCCCCGGCACCCAGGGAGGCCCCCTGGCGCACATAATCGCTGCCAAGGCGGTTTGCCTCAAGCAGGCATTGCACCCGGATTTCGCACAGTACCAGCGCCAGATTGTGGAAAACGCCAGGACCCTTGCGTCGACCCTCCTCAGTGAAGGCCTCCGGCTCGTGTCGGGAGGAACCGACAATCACCTCATGCTGGTCGACGTCTTCTCCCGGGGCGTTACAGGCAAAGAAGCCGAGCAGGCGCTCGAAAAAGCGAACATTACGGTCAACAAGAATGCGATCCCCTTCGACAAGAATCCGCCCATGGTCGCGAGCGGCATACGCGTGGGCACGCCTGCAGTCACCAGCCGGGACATGAAAGAACCCGAGATGGAATTGATCGGCCGCTTCATCGGCCGGGTCCTTCAAGCCCCGGCGGACGCGGATACCCATCGCGAGGTTCGCCAGTCCGTGCTGGACCTCACCCGGCGTTTTCCTCTTTACGCAGGGAGGCGGGCGGCCGCCGTCTGAGGCACTCAGCCGCCAACAGTCGTGCACCACACGTCGAAAATCAGTGAAAGCGGGAAGTC
>JAFNAH010000300.1 GCA_017860075.1 Acidobacteriota bacterium
GAGAAAGTCTGATCCTTGCGGCTTCGCCGGCATCTTCGACAGGAGTTTCCGGGCGCTCTCGTTGGCCAGTGTCAGCGCACCCGACTTGTCCACAACCAGAACACCGATCTCGAGACTCTCGAGAATCTGGCCCAGCAAAGCCTGAAGCCTCGCTCGCGCCACGTGGTTGTTCCGGTCCCGGATAACGGCGGCTACCGTGGTTGCACTCAGGAACGCACAGGCCGCGTATATCACCGGCAGCGGAACGACCTGGGAATGAAGCGGGAACAGGTGCCTCCCGAAGTACTGAACCTCCCGGGCGCGAAGGGATATCTCCCATTGGAACGCCAGCAGCAGAAGCCACAGAAAGGCATTGAACGCAACCAGCAGGCCGTACAGGAACATCCTCGGACTGGCACTTTCAGTCCGGGTCGCGGCGGTGAGTTGGGCTGTCATGCGTTTCCCCCTGGTTCTAACTCTCCACAGGATATCACGCCAGCGCCCATCGGGCTTGAATCATTGTGCAAATAATGCATACTAATGGGTGCTGAGCTCTTCTCCCTATAGACTTTGCCCTGCTCCAGGCTCGGGAAGTCACCTTGAAATGAAGATTTATGCAGATCTGATCCGTCTTGGGGGAAGATTCTGCAGTGTGGCCCGCAAAACGCCTTTCTCCAGCAAGTTGCGCTTTCTTTTTCCGGGCGGCTCTATTAGGCTTTTGGGTTCCGCGAGTGTGGAGGGATGGGGTGTCGCTCTGGATCAGGCGAATTCTTCCGGAACTGGCCCCTGATTTGCTCCTGCTGGTAGGGCCGGGACATCCGACTGCCAATGGTGGCAGTCTCGGATGCACCCGGGCACTTTCTAACAGGAGTTGGATATGAAGAAGAGCTTTCTGGCAATTTCCCTGATAGTCGGCTGCAGCCTGTTCCTGGCCGCCTGCGCTTCGGCCCCCACGGCCGAGATCACCGCTACCAAGGCAGCCGTCGCTACAGCCCAGACCGACGACGTGAGGACCTATGCCCCCGACAGTTTGAAGGCTGCCGAGGATGAATTGAACAAGGCTCTCGCCGAGGTTCAGACACAGGACGGGAAGTTTTTTGTCTCGCGTGACTACAAGCAGGCTTCGGCAGGACTGAAGTCTGCCAAGGATCTGGCCGAGAAGGCCGCAAGCGACGCTCAGGCCAACAAGGCGAAAGCGAAGAGCGACGCCGAGGCCGTGCTGGCTGCCCTGCCGCAGTCGATTGAAGAGGCCAAGAAGGCCCTGGCAAAGGCACCCAAGGGCAAGGACACAAGGGCTGATATTGAAGCGATGCAGAACGACCTGAAGGTGGCTGAAGAAGCCCTGACCGAGGCTAACACAGCGATGTCCAACGGGCAGTACAAGGACGCCCTGACAAAAGCCGAGTCGGCCAAGGAAAAGGCCTCCGCCATCACCGAGCAGGTTCAGAAGGCGTTGGAGAAGGTCAGGGGACGCCGCTAGACCTTACACCCGGGCCTTTTCTGTCGGAAGTGAGATAAGAAGGAGCGATGGCAGTATCCGGCAAAACCCGGGTTATCCTGGTTGCGACAGCACTGGCCCTGTTTGCACTCGTCGGCACCTACGAGGTATGGATGCAATCGGGCGCGAGGACGCGCCCCTGGCCGTTGGAGGCCTACCTCGAATCTTCGCTGGCTGAGTGTCGGACAGGGCCGGGCGCCTATGCCTTCATGCGGGAATGCGTGCTTCTCGAAATACGCGCGGATGAAGCCCGGCGTTACCTTTTCGAAGAAGACCGCGACCTGTTCTTGTGGCGGGACTATACCGATGTGAACCTCCGGCTGGTCTCCGCCTGCCTCGACGCACAGCTTCTCAGACTCAAGATGGGCCTGCGGCAGCAGGAGCAGAAATCCAAGCTTGCCGCGTCTCTGGCTTGCCTGCAGGGCGAGCTTGGCGCAAACAATCACAACGGCAAGATCTGGTCGCGTTTCGACCTGAGTGACATCGAGCGGACCAGGGCGAGGAGCCTGGCCGATCAGGCCCAATCACTGGCGGCCAAAGGCGAGATCGAATCCGCGCTCAACCACACGTTCCGCGCATGGGCGGCCTGGCGGAGGTTCAACGACCAGAGCGATCAGGAGTTCGCACGCTTCGAGGATGCAGCCATGCAGGAAAAATGGGACCGCGAGGCGGCGTCGCTCCGGAGCTGGAGCAGCGAGACGGGACGTCGGGCGATCCTGGTAGACAAACTGGCGCACAGGTGCCTGCTGCTGAAGGGCGGAAAGTTGGAGAAATCGTACACGGCGAACCTGGGCAGGAACTGGTACCGGCAGAAAATCCAGGAGAGGGACGCCTCAACACCGGAAGGTCATTACAGGGTTCGACGGATGTTCCCTTCCGGCAAGTATGGGTTTGCATTGCTTCTCGATTACCCGAACAGCGCGGACCGTGAACGCTTCGAGGAACTCAGGCGGGCAGGAGTCCTCTCCCCGACGGCACGCATCGGCGGCGGGGTGGAAATACACGGCGGAGGAAGGCTCGATTCGGATTGGACGGAGGGATGCGTTTCGCTGGAAACCAGCGATATGCGGGACCTCTACCGCCGGTCTTCCGTGGGAATGAGGGTCACCATCGTGGGCACCTCCCGGCTGACTTCGTCGTTACAGGGTCAATAATGAGTGGTTTCGGTTTCAGATCACGGCGTCACCTGTTTGATCGCGACAATCTGAAGGCCTGGATACTCCGGGGCCTTCTTGGCAGTGCGGTGCTGATCCTGATCTTCGTTCCGTTGCTGTACTTCATGACGCGCCCGAAGGAGGCCCCTCCGGCGGTATTGCCACCCGAGGTGGCAAAGCTCGATCTCAAGGATCTGCGCACGCAGATCGGTGCCCTGCAGGGTAAGGTTCGAAAGCTGGCCGAGAGAAGGAACCGCCTTTTCCCGCCGGGGCCGGTAATCCTGGTGGATACGGCGGCCAATCAGATCTACATGGTCCAGGGCCCCAAGGTTCTGGTGCAGGACAAGTGCTCCACCGGGAGCGGGCTGGAATTAACCGACACGGGCGGCAACCGATCCTGGACCTTTGAGACTCCCCGCGGGTACTTTAAGGTCCTGGGGAAGGTTACTGACCCGGTCTGGATCCGTCCCGATTGGGCGTTTATTGAGGAAGGGGAGGCGATCCCGAAGGATCGCGCCAAGCGCGAGGTCCCCGACGTGCTCGGCGACTACGCTCTCGCTTTCGGCGATGGCTATTTTATTCACGGGACCCTGTATACCCGAATGCTCGGCAGCAGCGTCACACACGGCTGCATCCGCGTCGATGATGAATCCCTCAAGAAGATCTATCAAACGGCTCAGCACGGCACCCCGATCTGGATCTACTGACCGGATCCGGTGTCGACGGCCGGCAGGCAGGCGTCCCATGGCACCTGACTGGCCCCTGGTCGCGACGACCACCATGCTGCTGACACTGACCGTGCTGATGTCGTCTGCGTGTGGCCCGGGAGCGTCCCGTGCAAAAGGGGACGAGTTGCAGCAGCTGAGAAAAGAGTACGTCGAGCTTCAGCATGAAGAGGAGGTTCTCACCGCCGAGGTTCCTCTGGCGAAGGATTCCGATCCATACCTGGTCGTGGACCTCCCCAACCGCAGCCTGGAGCTTAAAGCTCGTGGCCGAAGCCTGCGCCATTTCGGTATCCTGGAGGCAACGGTCGTGTCGGGAGGCGAGGTTCGGACTTCGGTCTGGTCCCTGATTGACCGGCACCCGCTTGAAGAAGTCGAGAGGCCCAAGATCGCCCCCGGCGCAGGCGA
>JAFNAH010000301.1 GCA_017860075.1 Acidobacteriota bacterium
AAGATCGGCAGCCTGACCGCGGCCATCGGCGTGCGCTGGAGGCCGAGCCGCGGGGCCGCAGCAAAGCCACTTGAAGCCATGGGCTATGACCACTTCTCCTCCTGATCTGGCAAGCCCCTGTCTTTCAACTCTTTGCGGCTGCCCCCCTCACAGCCCCGAAGCGCCCGCACATTTTTGCAGCAACCTTTGGCATGCGTGAGCATCTCATCTATGGCGTCATTTAGAGTGGCCAGTCTGCCGATGAATAGGGTGTAGCGTCGCGTAGCTTTCGTTGCAGTACGTTTCAAGGTGCACGGCTTTGAACTTCCAGCTGTGCCTGTTCATCCTATCTCTTGGCTGGTGCGCGGAAGTTCTCGTGCGAAACCTATCATGAGATGGATGAGGAGTTCTCGTTACTTGCAGAAGCTGGTTACCCTGGATGACTCACCTCACCGCATAGCTCTTGGCTTCGCGGTTGGCGTATTCCTGGCGTTCACCCCGCTGCTTGGTCTGCACACGGTCCTGGGCCTGCTGATCGCCTTTGCCTTCGGGCTCAACCGTGTGGCGGTGCTGGTCGGTGTGTTCGTGAACAATCCCTGGACTCTGTTTCCGATTTACGGCCTCGCCGCCTACGTAGGAGGGCTGTTTGTCGGGTTCCCGCCGACTGTGCCGATGGCCGCACTGGGCTTCGGTGAAGTCTTCAAGAGCCGTTTCTGGGTTGAGTTGGCGGGGGCCTGGAGCTTCTGGAAACCTCTCCTGCTCGGGTCGGCGATTCTTTCCTGCACCGCGGCGGCACTCTCCTACGTTCTTGTCTTCTTCATCATAACCCGGGCAAAGGGTGCCGGCAGAACCCTCGAATTTCCATCGGCCAGCCGGGGCTGAGAGACAGTATCAAGCCTTCTTGCTTCGCCGGCGCGCTGTCTGTAACCTTGAGCCGTGATGAACGTCCGGCACCTCTTCCTGGTACCAGCTTGCCTGATTCTCCTGTCTGCCTTCGCATCGGCACAGCCCGTGGAGGGGCTCGTTCACATCCGTTTCCTGACGGACGTACGCGTCTTTGCCGTGATGTCCGCGGCCAACGCCGCCGGTTTTGACCTGGATGCGGAAGAACTCGCAGGCAATCCGGTGCGCGCGCTGCTTCGCGAACGGGTCAAGAGTCTCGACACCGACCTTCTGCAGCGGCTTCGTTCATTCTATCAGTCGAAAGGCGAGCCCGGAGACCCTGTCAACAATCAGGGCAGATACATTTCCCTCGCCCTGCTCCTTAACGGTCCCCCGCAGCTTCAGTTGGCCATTAAGGCGGCCGAGGTTCCGGCCGAGGCCAAGCCGGTGATCGGATTCGAATCGCTGGTTGCGGAGACCTGGCAGAAGGGGAACCTGGCGCAATTCTGGACAGATGTGCGACCGAGGTATCTCGAGGAGATCGAGGCGTACCGCCCTCTAATCCGTGACATGATCGTCCTGGTGCTCCGCTATGCTCGCACCGAGGCCCGGATATCACTGGATCGGATGGTTCATTTCATTCCGGACCCACTGGGCGGCTACGGGATCGTGAACGCCCGCAACGTGGGCGAGACCTACATCATCGTCGTCGGCCCGAGCCGGACAAGAATCTCCACGATGCGGGCGATCCGTCACGAATACCTTCACTTTCTGATCGACCCGCTGCTCGCGAAATACTCCGGCTACCTGCCCTACGAGGAGCCGTTCGTGAAGAAGCTCCGTGAGCAGCCGGGCGCCTTGACACTTTACCGCGACAACTTCAGGTTTATGGTCGCCGAATCGCTCATCGAGACGGTGGAGGCGCGGCTGGCAGGTAGATCCGACAGGCCTCCGGGGGAATTCCTCGTTCCCGCCTATGACCGCGGCCTGATCCTGGCCCCGTACTTCTACGATGCACTCGGGAAGTTCGAAGCCCGCTCGGAGTCTCTGCAGGAATTCATGCCGGTTTTGGTGGATGGAATTTCCTGGGATAAAGAGAAGGATCGGGATGCGGCGATCGCGCGCATGCGCGATGAAATGCCGCCCCCAAAGCGCGAAGAGCCGGCTCCTCCTCACGCCGACGAAGTGCGGCGCGCGGAGATACGCAACCTGCTGAGCGAATCCAACAAGCACCTGCAAGCCAGGGAATTTGACCAGGCGGGCGATCTGCTCGAGCAGGTGATGAAGCTTGACAGCCGGAATCCAAACGCACTCTTCGGGCTTGCCCAGGTGGCAGCGCAGGACCAGAGGCTGGACGACGCGATGGAGTTGTATGCGCGAGCAGCGGCGTCGGCAGGCCCTAACGAAGTGTGGATCGCCGCGTGGTCCCTGGTTCATCGGGGCAATATCTTGAGGTTTGAGGGGGAGCTGGGCCCGGCGCGGGTCGAATGGTCCAAGGCCCTCCAGTTCCAGGGTGATCTGCGCGGGGCTTCGGAAGCTGCCACGCGCGCACTCAGCGAAAACCCGCAGTAATCACACGCCGGAGAATGTTTCCTCGACGCAACAGCCGTCCCTTCAGCTGCAGCAGCCGCCCGCCGGGACAGTTGCGGCTTCCCAGCCCGAGCCCCTGTGAGTAGAATGGGAGCTGCGAGGCCCTTCGCTCCTCTCGCGGCAAATGTAGACCACGGTGAGCAGGCGAGAATCGCAATGCGATTGTCGGAGAGAGTCTGATGAGCGAGCCACACGAAGAACCTGGGCAACTGCCGCCGGACCTGTCCGAGTTTGAGTCTCTGCTCGAATATCGCTTCCGCGACCCGCACCTTCTCCTCAGGGCTCTGACACATCGCTCCTACGTCAACGAACATGAGGGCGAGGGACTGTTGCACAACGAATCCCTGGAGTTCCTGGGCGACGCGGTTCTGGGATTCCTCGTAAGTTCACGGAGTTTCCGACGGTTCCCCGAGCTCCAGGAAGGCGCCCTCAGCAAGATCAAGGCTTATCTCGTCAGCGCTGCGAACCTCGTGCATTTCGCCCGGCGGATCCGGCTCGGCGACTTCATGCTGTTGAGCAAAGGAGAGGAAAAGACCGGGGGCCGGACAAAGCGTGCGATTCTCGTGGATGCCTACGAAGCCCTTATCGGTGCCATGTATCTCGATGGGGGCATCGAGGCGGCCTCGGCCTTCCTGGTGAAACAATTGGAGGAGATCCTGGACACGCTGGACGCGGAGCACATCGTCTTCGGCGATTTCAAGTCCGCGCTGCAGGAACGGCTTCACAACCTTGGAAGATCAGAACCGGTTTATCGTGTCGTCAACGAGATCGGGCCGGATCACAGGAAGACTTTTGTCGTGCAGGTCCTGGTCGACGGTCAGGCCATAGCCGAAGCATCCGGCAGGACCAAGAAGGAGGCTCAGCAGGCTGCGGCGCGTATCGCCCTCGACTCGATGGCTGGACACTGAGACCGAGCCGCCGGTATCTCCTTAGTTCGAGCTAAACCCACGGCCTCTGGCCGTGCGACCCTGACAGGCTAAGCCGTTCCGGCGTGCCGTTCGCGCGGATGCTTCGATCGGCGTCGGAATCGGCATCGGTATTCCAGTCGGTTTCGCGAAGCGAATTCGATCCCGGCCCCGATTGCGAATCCGATACCGACTCCGAAAAGACTCGCCATGAAGGAAGTCCGACGCCCCGCTTTGCGGGGCAGGCCAAAGCTACGGCTTCTAGCCGTGGTCGGTTACAATCGGGATTTCTCTCCGCCAGGGCCCGCAATCCGGCTCCGTGGGCGGTGCCTCATTTGATACTGCTAAGGAGTCTGAGGGCTTCTGCATTACCCGGGTCC